>JAFYXQ010000026.1 GCA_017546085.1 Alphaproteobacteria bacterium
AAGATATGAGTATCATCCAGAATTTGCACCGACATTTGAAATGTTGACATCGTTCAAAGACAAACAAATGGCATGGTCAGATGCCGAGCCGATTTATCGCGAAACGATTGCAGACCGTAGGCCATTGGCAAACGTATCGCCAAGCGACCTGGACCGTATATGTTTGTTGTGTACAGAAAAGACTGCAGATATGTGTCACAGACGCTTGGCAGCAGAATACATCGCAAGTGTAATTCCAGACACAGAAATCATTCACTTATAAGTTTGAACCACCCAAAATAAAAAAATCCCACTTTCGCGGGATTAATTAATGGGGCGGATAACCGGACTCGAACCGGCGACATTTGGTACCACAAACCAACGCTCTAACCAACTGAGCTATATCCGCCATACTCTGGGTTCATACGAACCTGAACTTTATGGGTTTAAATTGTGGTGGAGCTGATCGGACTCGAACCGACGAGATGCGTGTTGCATGCCATCAAGTGTCCCAACCCATCCACATTTTTTTGCTTTGGTGGAGCTGATCGGACTCGAACCGACGACCCCTTGCATGCCATGCAAGTGCTCTACCAACTGAGCTACAACCCCTCTTGCGGAATGTATTTTATATTTCTTCTTGCCAAATGTCAAATTAATTTGCTAATCTTTTTTTCATACATAAGGAGTTTTTATATGGATTATCAAATTTTAAAGGCAGAAGTCGAACAAAAAACAGCGCAAACCTTGGAAGTTCTAAAGAATGAATACGCGGGTTTACGCACAGGACGCGCGTCTGTGCACCTGCTGGATGCGGTACGTGTACCTGTATATGGTGCAGAAATGCCTGTCAATCAGGTTGCGACTGTTTCTACCCCTGATAATCAGACATTATCCGTTACGGTTTGGGATATTACAAATGCACCTGCGGTAGAAAAGGCGATTCGTGATTCTGGGTTGGGATTGAATCCAATGACAGCGGGTGGTGTTATCAGATTAAATATGCCACCATTAACCGAAGAACGCCGTCGTGAACTGACCAAGGTTGCAGGCAAATATGCCGAAGAAGCAAAAATTTCCATGCGCAATATTCGTCAGGACGCAATGGGTAAAATCAAACGTGCCGTTACAGACAAGGAAATTTCAGAAGATGATCAGCGTAAATACGAAGACGATATTCAAAAGGTTTTTGATAAGCGCGGAAACGAAGTTGACGCATTAGCCAAGGAAAAAGAAGCCGACATTATGTCCGTATAATTTCGTCTGTAATCCAAGGAAAGATAGTATGTTTAAACTATTCAAGAAAAAACAAAATACAACTGTAAATGGCGCTGCCGTTCCTCAGCATATTGCATTCATCTGTGATGGAAATCGCAGATGGGCAGAAATGCGTGGCTTGCCGCCACTGGTCGGACATCAGGCAGGTATTGCAAATTTTGAAAATCTTGTCGATTGGTTTTTTAAACGTGGTGTTTCAACGATAACTTTTTATATCTTTTCAACAGAAAACTGGAATCGTTCCACCGAAGAAGTCGATTTCTTGATGGATTTATTCTATACAGAATTGAAGAAAAATCTAAAAAATGCGTTGGAAAAAAATTTACGTTATCGTGTAATTGGTTCACGCGATAGACTGCCAAAAAAACTGGCAGATATGTGCGACAAATTAGAAGCAGAATCCGCAGAAAACACAGGCGGAACAGTTGCATTTGCATTGAACTATGGCGGTCAGGATGAAATTATCAATGCCGTGAATGCCGCGATTGATTCCGGTGAACACGTTACGCGTGAAACGTTTGAAACATATCTGGATACCGGTGATTTGTTGCCTGTGGATTTAATGGTTCGCACAAGTAACGAAAATCGTATTTCTAATTTCTTGTTATGGAAATTGGCGTACGCAGAATTATTATTCTTGCCTGAACATTGGCCTGATTTGGTAAAAAATGAAAAATTATGGCAACATGTTTTGAATGAATTTGCCAAACGTAATCGTCGGTTCGGTGGTGGAAAAAAAGCAAATTATTCCGGAAATAAAAAATAACATTATATAAAATAATCTAAGGAAAGGGGTTTTTATGTCAGGTACAAAACAGCGTATTATTGTTGGGGGCATAATGGCGGTTACAGCGGTACTGATTGGGGTGGCACAGTATTTTGGAATACCAGCAGTTCGTTATGCAGGTGTAATCATTGCTGCTGCGATGGTTATAGAATTTATAATCTGCCTGAAACGCGCACCTCGTGATGTATTGAAGAAGCATAAATTGTTGTATATCGTTTTCTTGGCTTGGTTGTTTATAATGGGTGCAGCAATTTATAATGTTGGTACACGTCCATGGATTGTTCTGTTATTGCTATTGATTATTTGTGCGGCTGATATTGGTGCATGGTTCTTTGGTTGCCGAATTGGCGGGGATAAAATGTGGGAACGTATGTCTGCGAAAAAAACATGGTCCGGTCAAATCGCGGGCATCATTTGCGGAACTGTTGCTGCGGTAATGTATGGATTACTAGGGACAGACACATTCATGCCACAGTTGATGTGGATTGGTATCAGTGTCGCTTTGATGTCTCAGTATGGTGATATAACTGCCAGTTGGATAAAACGCACATTGGGGATTAAGGATTTTGGAACCCTTCTGCCGGGACATGGTGGGGTGATAGACAGATTTGACGGATGGATTTATGCGTTACCAATCGTATGGCTAATTATGATGTAATCGAATGAAATAAAGGAAGGGTTGAATATGCAAATTTTATTGACGATTGTTGCATTACTGATTGTTCTGGGAATTGTGGTATTTGTTCACGAACTGGGGCATTTCTTGGCTGCGCGTTGGGCGGGTGTTCGTGTGGATGCATTTTCAATTGGATTTGGACCTGCGATTATAAAATGGCATGACAAGCGTGGCACAGTATGGAAAATTTCTTGTTTACCTTTGGGCGGTTATGTTTCCATATATGGTCAGGAAGATATGTTCAACCGCAAAAAATATGCGGAATTACCCGCCGATAAGAAGAAAGGGCATTATTTGTCAGCACCCGCATGGAAACAATTTATTATTATCGGTGCAGGTGTATTTATGAATTTTGTACTGGCTTGGTTGATTTATACATCTTTGTTTATGTTTCAGCCACGTCTGGTTGGAAATTCACAATTACCTGTGGTTGGTCAGGTGATTCAGGAATCCGTTGCATTTAATGCAGGCGTAAAACCTGGCGACACAATTGTTCGTATCGATGATGAAAAAATTTCAAATTGGGGTGATTTAGTATTGGCCAAGGAATTGGCATCCAATCGTGATGCAGATATCGTAATTATTCGTGGCGAAAAATTGGTTCAGGTAAAATTAGCGCCTGCGGAACGTTGGGGTATGATTGCCGATGGCAGCAAGAAAGCAGACCCCGAAAAACAGAACTTGTTCCGCGCAATGTATTCAGGTGCACGTAAGACATATTATGAATCAAAGACATTATTAGTCGTCCTGAAACAGATTGTAACAGGTGAACGTTCAGCAAAACAATTGGGATCTTTTATAACAATTGCGGAATATTCAGGACTCGCAATGGCGGCAGGGTTCTTTACGTTGTTAAGTTTAATTGCGTTACTGTCAGTTAATCTTGGTGTGTTAAATTTATTACCATTGCCGGTATTAGATGGCGGTTATTTATTGATATTGATTATAGAGGCGATTACACGTCGCAAACTGCAGGGACGCGGTATGGAAATCGCAATTATGGTTGGCTGGATTTTAATCCTATGTTTATTCTTGCTGACAATGTGGAATGATTTGGCACGTGTATTTGGATTATAAACAGGATTTAATATGAAAAAAGTATCTTTAGCTGTAATTTTATCATACTTTATAACGGCGCCTCTGATGGGGGCGACCGTTTCACAGATAAATGTATCTGGGAATCAACGTATGGACGATGAATCTATTCGTATTTTATCTGCTGTAAAAATTGGGGACAACATTGGCGAAAGCCGTACAAATCAAATTGCAAAAAAATTACAAGAAAGTGGATATTTTTCCAAGATTAATGTTCATATGAATGGTAATACTTTGAACATAAATGTAACCGAGGCACCAATCATAAACATGGTTACAGTCGAAGGCAATGATGATGTTTCAACAGACGACCTTAAAAAAGAAATCAAGATTAAAGAACGTGCCGCATACGATGAATCTGTTATTGGTGGTGATGTTCAGCGCATGCTAACCATATATCAACGCAAGGGGTTTTTTGGAACAAAAATCGAACCACAAAAAATAGAACTTGATGGGAATCGCGTAAATATTGTCTATGAAATTACAGAAGGGCATCCAACATGGATATCCAAGATAGAATTTGAAGGGAACGAAAAATTCCGCGACAGTATTTTACGTGGGGAAATCTTATCACGTCAACACGCATGGTGGCGTTTTATGAATCAGTTCGATACATTTGACGAAGATAGAATTCAATACGATGGTCAGATGCTGCGTCAATTTTATCTACGCAATGGTTATGTTGATTTTAACGTCAAGGATATCAAGGGCACATTTTCGCCCACACGCGAATATTATTCAGTGGTTTTTACAGTTGACGAAGGTGCGCAATACGATTTCGGTAAACTAACTATTGATAATCCTTTTTCAGATGTTCCGACCGATGAACTGATGGAAATCATTGTTATGGAATCAGGCGACACGTATAACGTGGACAAGGTTGATGAAACATTGTCTGCCCTGCGCAGCAAAATTGCAGATTATGGATATGCGTTTATTAACGTTGAACCGATTCCAACAAAAAATGATGCAGACAAAACCATAGATTTGAATTTCAAGATTCAGAAAACAAATCGTATTTATTTAAATTCTATAAACATTTTGGGAAACGTTCGTACATTTGATTCTGTGATTGAACAATTAATTCCGATGCGTGCGGGCGATCCATTTTCATTGCAGACAATAGAAGAGGGGCGTCAAAAATTAATGCGTACCCGTTATTTCAAAGATGTTCAAATGGTGCCAACCCGCGTTGCAGAAAGCAATATGATGAATTTAGATATCAAGGTCGAAGAACAGCCAACAGGCGAATTATCCGGTGGGTTTGGTTGGTCTAATATCAATGGCTTTATGGTTGATGCCGGTATTACCGAAAATAATTTTATGGGACGCGGTCAGATTGTTCAATTGCGCGGCTCAATTGCGGAATATCAAAAGCAGGCATTATTCAGTTTCACAGAACCGTATTTATTTGGTCGCCAGTTATCGGGTGGTTTTGATGTTTCTTATACAATGTATGATTATTCTTCATTGGGTTCATTGGGATATGACCGCGATTCCTTGATGTTGTCTGGACGTATGGGATGGCGATTAACGGACCACTGGACTCAAAATATCAGATTAACGGCATCATTTGACCAAAATTATGATATTCAGGCCGAAGACGGATGGCAAAAGGCAAATCTTTACACACTGGGGACGAATTTCAGATATCATAATTTGGATACGAATTTCCAACAAAATACCCATACAGGTGTTGTCGCAAATCTTGGAATTGCATACACAGGTTTTGGTGGAACGGAATCATTTATGCGATACAGCGGCGATATTATTGGTATGGTAAATTTCTGGAATGATCGCTGGCAATTACGTTCATCGCTGGATTTCGGATATATTCAGCCATTGGACGGCGATTATATTTCACGTGTTTATCGTTATTTCTTGGGTGGTGAATCATTGCGCGGATTTGATGTTGCAGGTGTTGGTTCGCGCCTATGGTACAGCAGCACATATGCGCTGGGCGGACTATGGAAATTCAACGGTTCAACACAGTTGAATTTCCCAATCTTTATCCCCGATGAATATCAGATTAAGGGGTTTGTTTTCGCAGACTATGGTGTGCTGGGTAAACCGCCAAAGCAGGAATATACAGACCCACATTATGGTCAGCCAAATGATATTGATGACGATTGGCGCACATCTGTTGGTGTTGGTATTTATTGGAATACACCAATGGGACCAATGAATTTCAGTTGGGGATGGCCACTAAAGATAAATAAATATGATCGCGAACAAAGATTCTTGTTATCGTTTGAATCTCAGTTTTAGTCTTGACGGTGGATATAAATTTTTCTTATAATCAAGAAAACAAGGGAAGGAGTTTATAAATGAAAAAAGTGTTATTGGGATTTATTGTAGCACTATGTTTGGCGGGCTGTGGTCAGGTTTATGATCGCGAACCTGTTGGTGTTGGTTATGATACCAATGAACTGAAGCTTAGCCCATGCGCATGCATCATGGTTTATCAGGGTTAATACGCACATAATTTTATAATTATGGGGGTCGCCTTGCGTTATCCAGACGAATTTGAAGTACCTACATTTCCTGCGGGAAAATATATCGCATTTACGCGGTGGGTTTCAACTGCGATATTATCTGTATTTTTGTTAATTGTATTTGCATGCGGTGTATTATTGTGGACCCAAAAATCAATAAAAATCCACCCTTTTTTAGTTTCTATTGATGAAATAACCGGTCAATGGAATATCGTCGGGCACAAGCACAAAGAACAACATGTTTTTTCCACAACATATACGCTACAGGAATCTGTGGTTGGTGAATTTGTGAAATATTGGTTTTTGGTATCAAACCAAGAAAAAATAAATGAAATGCTGTGGGCATCTTGTGAACGTATTGCGCAATGTTCTGTTGCCCTAAATACTAACGATGTTGCGGACGAATGTGCGATATATTGTTTATCTGCGGATAGTGTTTATAATACCTTTTTGAATAATGTTGTCCCTGGGTACAAGGCACGCGTATCAAATAACGATTACTTGGTTATAAATCCAGATACCTTGAAAATGCAGCCGTTGGGTGAAATATCAGATATGGGTGGTACATGGCAGATTTCTGTGGATGTATTATCGACCGTTGATGGTGCACCAATGGAAATACGTGCATACGCGGTTGTTGGTCGCAATAATGAAATATATCCAAAAACATTGGGATATTACATTGCGGATTTTAACGCATATAGGATTAGATAATGAAAAAATTTAAAACGATTTTTTCTATGTTTCTTGCAATGTTGATAATGTTCATAGCATTATTTTTTGTAGGTGCCATATATGATACCGGCAAGAATATATCCATTGAAACTTATTTCTTTCAGCCAAATTTTGAATCAGACAAACGCCCCGGCGTTCCACCCAATCACAGGGAACTTGGCGAAAACGGGGTAAGAAACCGTTTAATATCGAAATTTATAACTGAATATTTTTATGTGATACCTGATGTTGCAAATGTGCAGCAAAGAATGTCAAATAATTCGTTGTTGTACGCAATGACAATGCCATCGGTATTTAATAAATGGCAGCAGACAATTGCCCCACAAATTGAAAAAATGGCCGAAGATAAGATGTTTAGGACTGTTTCGGTTATATCAATTAATCAAGAACCCACAACAGATAATTTTTGGCGTGTGGATTATGAAACAAAAACATGGGAAAAACCGAACGATTTGATTGAAACGCCAAAAATCGAATACGGAACACTATTTTTAAAAATAATATTTGAACCGGACGAATTTCGCATTAACTATCCGCACCCAACCAAGGGTGGGGCAATAAATATGGAACAATATTTGGAAATGGGGGGTGATCCTTCGCTGGTATTTCGTTTTAAGGTAAGTGATGTAACAAACTATTAAATGGTGTCGATACAATGTTCAATATTTTAAAATTTTTATTAACGATAATATTTATTGCAAATTGCACGGTTGCAATCGCAGAAGAAGACTCATTTGATTTTGAGAATTTTGCAGTTGTGGACAGCGAAGATGTTGACATTACCACAGAATCAGTTGAATTAAACAGCGATGCGGAAAGAGCGGATGTTGCCGCGTTTGATATTGCAGACATTATGCTTGGTATGCAATTTGATGATGTGCAAACATTATTCTTCAAGGCCAAGGGGTTATACGCCCCGCGCAAGAAGAACAGCATAATATACACAATACACAATGATTGGAAATACAATCTTGATTACGAATGCAGACAACAGGGGATTGTTATTCCAACTGAACTGGATAAGTGTATAAAAAGTTTGGCACGCAATCGTGGATTGCTATACGCGTCTGAATTACATCTGATACGTGAAAATACGGGCGAAACTGTGGACGTATATTTTACTAGCAATGCAACCGATAATCGTGTATGGAAAATTGTTTACAACAACGACGTTGATGAAATCGAAGGGGATGCAGAAAAATTTGCCAAACAACGTGAAAATAAAATTTTAGCCTTTTGGCAAGCTGTTCTTGATAAATATGGCGCACCAAATTCTGGCACAGATAAATGGATTTCAAGCACGAATGCCTATGACCCGATGATGACCGCATACTATGGCCGGTTGGAATTGGTTGAAATGGGGCGTAATGCGGCAGATTTGGCAAAAAATAATCAACAGGCACGTGAACATTTCAAGGCAAAACCATATGCGTTCTAAGACATCTTATGCCAAGGGGTTATTTGCAGAATTTTTGGCACGCATGTATTTGCGTCTGCATGGATTTTCGATTTTATCCAATCGATATATTACGGGACGAAATACGCACCGCGCAGAAATAGACATTATTGCCAAGCGAAAAAATCTGATTATTTTTGTAGAGGTAAAGTGCCACAAAACCCATGAATCTGCATGGTCTGCAATTGGCACGGTTCAGGCATGCCGTCTGCGCCGTGCGGCTGAAACCTATATATCACAAAAACGTTGGACAGGTGATGCGCGTTTTGATGTGATAATGGTTCAGGGGCTGCACATAGATTGGATAAAAAATGCGATATAATTATTGAAAATAAGATTTTTTTCCTGTATAATTTTCCTCATAGAAACCTACAAAGGAGAAAACATGAAAAAAATTATCTTGGCATTGTTAGCTGTTTTGACATTAAGTGCATGTACAGGGTATTACAAATCGGGTAACTGTGAATACAAATTCTTGTTGCACAAGGATATTTCTGTTTCAAAAATCGTTGGCAACGTAACCGGTGGTTGTTAATAAAAAAATCCCGCAATCGCGGGATTTTTTATTTTTTTGTCTGTCGCATCGTAACAAATATTTATCATAAACCAATGCTTTCAAATAACCCTGTCCGCGCAGAAGGGTAGTAAAGAAGCCGATTTGTACAATTGCCAACACAACTAATAGGACAATCATCATTATTATAAGGTTGGGCGAATATCCAGCGTGAAACCGCAGGATGCGTCATTTTACACCAACAATATGTGCGCTTCGCACCATTTGCATCAACACCACTTAACCCCGATTCCGCCGTAATAAATGTTGATGAATATTCCCCCTTGCCATAATATGCCCCCACCGATGTTTGGCCAAGCCCCTCCGCCGCAGACAAACATGTTGCCTCACCCGCGATACGTCCGTACGGAAACTGTGCCCACCACGACCATTCTGGGACATTGGTTCCCACACCTGTGGGGGCAATCTGTGGATCAAATGCCAGCACCATAACATTATCACGTGCACACATATCTGTTGCGTTTGCAAAAATTGGTGCCATACAAATCAAAACAGTAAAAATAATTTTTTTCATTTCGCCCCTTTTTTTTACAAAAAAACCGCATTGTTTATCAAAGCGGTTGGAGGTTCGAAACTATAATCTGGTATAGCGGGCTTATTCAATGTATTCGCCGCCCTCCAACCCAGGGTTGGAGTAATTTTTTGTTCGTTTTCGAACACCAGATTCAGGGTTTCGACGCCCCAATACCAGAATTCCTGATATCAGAATAATTTTATCACAAAAGATTTTTAATTTCAAAATATTTAATATATTTATGAAATAATTTTTACTGACACGTGTGATTTCCATGGTTAATAACAATATATCAAACACAGAATTAAACCGCCCGAATGGGCGGTTTAAATTTATCCAATCAATTTCTGCCAGAAATTTTGCTTCTTATTCTTTTTACGCTTGCGACGCTGTGCAGATATCGTTGTGCGTCTTGCCTCTACATGTTGGGCATTTTTCTTTTTGATATCTGTTGATGGCGCATGTGCAGTCAAAATTTCATCTGTTTTATTCTGTTCAGGTGCAACACGCTGAATTGAATACTGATCGATATTCAACAGGCTGTCATCACCAACAATAACAATTTCTGTTTCAAATTTCGATTCCATTTCGGCCAATTCTGCACGTTTGTGATTCAGCAGGTAAACCGCCACATCAGTTGGCACAGTCATAATGATTTTCTGTGCCGCCTTGGCGAGCAGTTTTTCCTGTAAATGACGGAACAATATGATTGCCGCTGTTTGAATTGATGGTACGACACCTGCACCCATACAGTGTGGACAAGGGACATACGAAGATTCGATGAAACTGCTGCGCAGTCTTTGACGTGATAACATTAATACACCAAAGTTATTGATTTTTGCAACCTGTGTACGTGCGCGATCACGTTTCATAACTTCACGCATCTTTAGTTCTAATTTGCGATTGTTCTTTTCTTCTTCCATATCGATAAAGTCAATCGCAACAATCCCCGCTAAATCACGCAGGCGCAGTTGCAATGCGATTTCTTCTGCTGCTTCTAAATTGGTATTCAGCGCAGTTTGTTCGATATCTTTTTCTTTAATCGCACGGGAAGAATTAACATCAATTGTAACCATTGCTTCAGTTTGGTTGATAACCAACGAACCACCTGATGGCAATTGTACGTATGGACCATGCAACCCTTCGAGTTGTTTTTCAACACCAGCCTTGACCATCAGTGGAACTGCGGTGTCTTTGTATTGAACCAGCTGCTTGCGCGGGGCGCGTCCGTACATCTGTTGAAAATATTGTTTTGCAGCATCAAATGCTTCTTCGCCTTGGATTGTCAGGATATCTTCCTTGGTGCTCAAGAAATCGCGAACAACACGGCGTAATAACGAATCTTCGGTATGAATTGTAACCGGCGCAACAGATTCCAATGTTGTTTTACGAATTTCATTCCATAAATTTACCAAATAATCATAATCAGCTGCAATATCCGCGGCGGTTGCATCCATCGCGGCGGTACGCAGAACAACCGTCATTCCCTTTGGAATTTTTAATCCATGAAGTATTTCACGCAAACGTGCGCGTTCCCCCTTATCGGAAATTTTCTTGGAAATACCGTAGCTGTTGCGTTTACGTGAATTTGGCATCAACACAGCAAATCGACCTGCTAATGACAAATATGTTGTCATTGATGCGCCTTTTTGCCCACGTTCTTCTTTTACCCCCTGAATTAACAGGATTTGTTTTGGTTTTATAACGTCCTGAATTTTAAATTCGCGTGCGCGTTTTGTAAATTCCTTGTTATCTTCACCTGCGCTGTGATCGTCGTATTCTGCTACTTCGTCTTCTTCGTCATTTGGATCATCGTCATCTTCAACGATATTGGCATGCGCCAATTCCAACAACTTCTTTTTCTGTTCAGGTGTAACCTGATAATAATCAGGATGAATTTCAGAAAATGGCAAAAATCCATTTTTGCCGGTTCCGTAATCAACGAACGCAGCCTGTAAAGATGGTTCAACACGAATAACCTTGGCCAGATAAATATTACCTTTTATCTGTGGTTTTGTTGTTGTTTCAACATCAAAATCAGAAACACGCCCTGTTGCTGTATCTACGACAACCACACGTGTTTCTTCCGGGTGGACTGCATCCACATATATTTTTTTTGACATTTAATAATCCTTTTGTTTTGGCGGTGTATGTCGCGGCAACAACCCGTCCCCATGGGGCGTCCCAGCCCATGCCAAGGGAACGCGCCACGATAACCATCAGCGCAATTCGAATTGTTGAAAATAGTGATAATACAAACACTTGTAATAGCTCCTTGAATCATACACGGGAACTATTCTAACATGGCAATATGCCACTTGGCAAGGTATTTATTTTCGTATTTTTATGCTTTTGATTTTTGCAGGAATTTTTTCCTTGGCTTCATTCAGCCATTTTTTCATACGTGAACGCAACCATCTTTCATAGATGAAAAACAGGCTGCCGGCACCGATTAAAGGCAACAGATAGTATATAATTCTGTATGCCAACAATGCCCCAAATATATTTGCCTTGTCAATTGAATCGGGCAGGGCGATAAGGAATATGCTTTCGAATACCCCTATGCCGCCAGGAACCTGACTAAACACGCCTGTTGTTTGGGCAATAACAAACAGACCAATAAATGTACCAAATGGAATTTGAACGAATGGGGTCATACAGAAATACAGAACAAGTCCTGCTAAAACACTGTCTGTAATGCCCAAAATAGTCTGTTTAAATGCCATTTCGGTTGATGGAATTTGGAACTTTAATTCGCCAATTTTAATGCTTTTTTTGTGAAAGAATATTGTCGTTGCAAAATACGTTATCAAAACGGTTCCGCATATTATAAACAGTGCATTTAATCCGAAACTTAACCCCACAGAATTTTGAAAAATATCATGTGGTATCATAAAATACCCGATAACCATAATCGCAGATGCGCCTAAAAAATAGGTTAAACCGGATATAGTCAGCATTTTTAATATGTCGCCACCACGAATGCGCCAACGTGTGTACAGGCGATAACGAATTGCTCCACCGCTGACTACTGCGTGTCCGGCATTGTTACTAATTGCAAAGCCCAGCATCCCTGCCAGCATCCATTTCCACCATGAAACCTTGCCACCGACATATTTTAATGCTAATAAATCATACAGCGCCAACGCCAAATATCCCAACAGACATGCCGCACATGCAGCCACAAGGTTGATAAATGGTATATCTAATATCGCGTGTGCAATATCTGACAAACTGTAATTCCGTAACTGCCACCACAGCATTCCCGCGGCCAGGATAAAGAAAAAAATACCTGAATAACTAACAAGTCTCTTAAACAGGCGCTTTGCCTTAACTGACATAAAAATCCTTTTTCAACTGCATAGGATAACAATAATATAAAAAAAAGCAAACCCAAAAAAGTTTTATTGTTTTTTTAGATTATATTTTGTGCTATAATATTCCACATGAGAAAGAGAAATTTTTACATTTTACCAATTTTGTGTGCGTTATCAGCACCTGCAATGGCAAATTGGCAGTATCCTGGAACCTATATAGGGGACGGTTGGTACGAAGATGACGGATCGCGTTTTACAATATCTGCGCGTGGCGGTTTTTCAATGGGCTTTGGTTCAATCAAAAATGACGTTGGCGCCATTACGAATAGTTATTATGCAAGCGCGGATGTTTCAAACATTGTTTCAGAAAGTTATTATCATGCGTGTATCGAAAACGGCGAGTGTGCGGATTATGTTTACGCAGGTTATGGCGATTTAAACAAATTATCCCCGACCAAGGATTTAAAAACATTTTCATTTGCAGCAGGTGCGAGCATTGGTTGGACTATTCCAAATCAGCCCCAATGGCGTATGGAGGCAGGATGGGATATTGTAACAAAAACCGATTACAATTCATCGCCAATGTTCGAAGGTGCACTTACGCTGCAGGGGGGCGATATTTCTGGGATAGAGATTGAGGCACAATCAGCAACTGTCAGTTCAGAAATTACCACAGATATTTTCAGTGTTATGGTATTTCATGATTTTTATGATGGTTTGTATAAGCCGACGCGTCAGTTTATTCCATATATTGGTTTAGGACTTGGGTACGCAGACACAAAAACGGTTCTAAGTTTGGCAGACCCATACGGTGATTTGTCCGCACAGCTTGAATTGCGGCAATATGGTGAAGTAGATGAATTTGGTATTATTCAGTTTAACAAATCAACCACAAATACTCAAAATGTGGCAGGCTTGTTTGCAATTGGTGCTTCGTATGGCATAACTGAAAACATGTTCTTTGATTTTGGTGCGCGCCTTGCATATATTCCGCGTGTAAAATGGGAATTAACTGATAACAGTGGTTCAAAACATCGCGAATTTTTCAGTGCAGAAAATCTGATATATGCAAATATCATGATGGGAATCCGATTTGAGTTCTAAAAAAATCCCGCAATCGCGGGATTTTAATTTATAAAATTTCTTCTTTTTAATATTGACAAATAAAAAAAGAGTATTATATTAATGTGTGTGAGTGTTATAACCAAAGGATATAAAAATGAATGATAAGATGAAACGCTTTTTATTGTTCGGTGGAATTTTTGCCGTATGCACATGCGTGTTGCCGAAATGCAACCCTGCACAGGAACAGAGGGAGGATGACGAATCTTTTAAACATGCTTATGAAACGCAGGCAGATTATATTCAGGATTTGATGGACAATGATTCGACATGTGTTGCGCGTTACCGCGAATATGCCAAGATTGTCGATGCCCGTGAAGATGATTCTACATCATATACCCAGACCGCTGAAGATAGTGCTTATGCACGTTACGAGGCAGCAAGGGATAGCATTGAAAAATTGTATATGAAACGTTATCAGGGGTTCAAGAATGCTGCCGCCGAATACGGACAACGTGTCCAAGAATTGCAAAATGTAAAAACACGATAAAAAAATGCCCAACTGGGCATTTTTTTTATTTTACATAATTATTCAGCAACAACTGGTGCTGGTACTTCTGCTGGCACTGGTGCCGGTGCTTCTGGTTGTGCGGTGCGTGGTGCGCGACGTGTACGCTTTTTTTGATTCTGTTTTAACATTTTCTTTGAAGATTTGAATTCTTCCTTGGTTACGCAGCCATCTTTATCTGCATCCATCATAGGAATCTTCTTCATCATTTCTGGATTTTTTACAACCAAACAACCGTTATCAAATTGTGGACGTGGCATTTTATTATATTTGCAACCACACATTTTTGCCGCGGCGAAACCCAACGCAAAGATAATAAAAAATACGATTAATTTTTTAAAGAATTTTCCTTTCTTGCAACCACATTTGCCAGCACATGCGCAATTTTTTTCGCAACCGCATGGGAATTTTTCAGCAACTGGTGCAGAAACTGTTTTTTTTGTTGTTTTTACTGTTGCTGGTTTTGTTGTTTTTTTAGCAACTGTTTTTTTTGTTGTTGTTTTTGCCATTTGTCCCTTCCTTTTTTTGTTCGACGTTATGATTGTATTAAATAAAAAAAAATCAAGTAAAGAAAAAATTGATATAATTTGATTTTTTTATCTCATACAGATACAAAAAACGTCCCAATCGGGACGTTTCTTATTTTTAGTTCAAAGCTTCTTTCAATGCTTTACCTGGTTTAAATTTAGGTTGTGTAGAAGCTGGAATTTTGATTGCAGCACCTGTCTGTGGGTTGCGACCAGTTGTTGCTTTGCGCTTTGCTGTTGCGAATGTGCCAAAGCCAACCAAGCGAACTTCGCCTTTTTTCTTCAAAACTTTTGTAACTGTGTTGATGAATGCATCCAAGCAGCCTGCTGCTGTTGCTTTTGTAACATCTACTTCATTTGCAATTGCTTCGATTAATTGTTGTTTGTTCATAATTTTCTCCTTTCATAGAAATTAAATTTGTCCCACAGTCCCCAAGGCAATGTCATTAAAAACTGCTATGCGCCTTATATTTCAAAGACATTGCCTCAACTGCTTACCCGAATCGTAGAGAATTCTGCGCTTTAAGTCAAGCATATAATTAAAAAAACGCAAAAAACCGCAGTTTTAATAAGTTTTTTTTATAAAAAAGAATAAAAAAATATAAAAACGCCCCTGTTTTTCTATGGGGCGTGGACATGAAACTTGTATGGTCTATTAACGTTCGTTACGGCCGACTGGATGGTCGATAAACATCCATATTAACCATACTAATGCCGCGATACCGATTATCGCATATACTATATTGCTGGCCAGTGTTGCTGGGCCAAACAACCACGCAACCAAGTCAAAACCAAAGATTCCGACCAATCCCCAGTTTAGGGCGCCGATAAATGTCAATGGTATAAGAACATAGTTAGTTAGTCCTCTCATCTCTTTTTTCTCCTTTTCAAGGGTTAACATGTCTTGGATAAGACATATGCATTATAACCCTTTTTATTTTGTCTTGCAATCTCAATACGTTGTTTAGGAAAAGGTTCTTATGCTGCGGTTTTGTAAGTATTTGCGGGTTTGTGTTGCCGCGTTTTAGTTGTGAAAATACGGGTTGTTTTCTTTTAAATATTTTATATTGGTGGCCATACCATGACCATGAACAATTTCTGTATCATCAGATAAATTTAAATTATATAAATTCTTAATTGATTGCATCAACATCTTCTCGTTCCCCCCAGGCAAATCGTATCGACCAATGGAATCTTGAAATAATGTATCGCCAATAAT
The DNA here is from genome assembly GCA_017546085.1 of Alphaproteobacteria bacterium. Lineage (GTDB taxonomy): Bacteria > Pseudomonadota > Alphaproteobacteria > Rs-D84 > Rs-D84 > Enterousia. The sequence continues at coordinate 16,283 of JAFYXQ010000026.1, forward strand.
CATTAATTTTTCATTTGGAAAATTATATGCAACACCTCCGGGGGTATGTCCAGGTGTTTCAATAACATCCATTAAAAGATTTGGTAAAATTTCTGTTTTTTTGATTTTTAATAACGTTGGATGTATATCATTAACATTAATTGGTGGTAAGTTAAAGTATTCTAACAAGCCATTACCACTGCCAACCAATCTGAAATCGCCACCATGTAAAAACCATGGAACACCATAATGCGCAGCTAACTTTGGCGCACATGCAATATGGTCTGGATGACCATGGGTTGCATATATCGCCTGTAATTTTAAGCCCCGCTTATCAAGCTTTTCTATCCAGTCGTCAGCATGTCCCCATGGATCAAAAACCACACAGTTCATCCCAACAGATACAATCACAGACTGTGTATTTTTGGGATGCATTTCAATCAATTCAAATTTACTGTTTTGTAGTTTTTGTTGCATTTGTGGTCTTTTTAATTTTTTTCTTTTGTGTTTTTGGCTTTTTTTCTGTTGTTGCAGATTCAGATTTGCCAAAAACAATTTCACGAATTTCTTCCCCTGTCAGGGTTTCGCGGGTCAACAATTCATTTGCAAGTTTTTCAACCGTTTTCTTATTCTTGGTCAAATGTTTAATGGCATCAGCATGCGCTGCATCTAACCACGCCTTAATTTCTGCGTCAACTAATTCTGCTGTTTTTTCAGACGCGTTTTCAAGTGCGCCACGTGTGCCAAATGTACCGACCTGATTAATCGCAGGCAGCCCTACGCGCTTTGATAATCCGGCTGTTGTTATTGAATAACGTGCTAAACGTGTTGCCATTGCAATATCACTTTCTGCACCGGTTGTAATTTTATCATCGCCAAAGAATATTTCTTCGGCACTACGTCCCGCCAATGCGATGGACAGGTTTGCACGAACTTCGGCCAATGTCATGGATACTTTGTCGTCAATCGGCAGATGTTGCACCATACCCAATGCGCGGCCGCGTGGGATAATCGTTGCCTTGTGTATTGGGTCTGTGATATCCGCATACATCAGGCTGACAAACGCGTGGCCGGCTTCGTGATATGCTGTTAATTTTATATCTTCAGGGCGCATTTTACGGATTTTGCGTGGCCCCATTATTATTTTATCACGTGCTTCTTCTATATCATCAGACGATATTTCCGTACGACCATTTCGCACAGCATGCAACGCTGCTTCATTCAACAGGTTTTCGAGATCTGCCCCTGAAAATCCGGTTGTGCCACGTGCCAAATCGTGCAAGTTTACGGTTTCACCGATTTTTACTTTTTTTGCATATAAATCGAGGATTTCACGACGTCCTGACAAATCGGGCAATTCGATATAAACCTGACGATCAAAACGCCCCGGACGCAGTAATGCAGCATCTAACATGTCAACACGGTTTGTTGCACCAATTACAATGATGCCGGTATCATTTGCGAAACCGTCCATTTCAATCAACAATTGATTTAATGTCTGTTCGCGGTCTTGGTCGTTATAGGAATGGGTTGAACGCTTTTGACCAATCGCATCTATTTCATCGATAAACAATATGCATGGTGCGTTACGTTTTGCCATTTCAAAAATTTCCTTAATTTTGGCAACCCCAAGTCCAACAATAATCCCAGAAAAATCAGAACCTGATGCAGCAAAGAAAGGTACGTTTGCTTCGCCTGCGATTGCACGTGCCAACAGGGTTTTTCCAGTCCCCGGTTGCCCCGACAGCAGCACCCCGCGCGGAACGCGTGCACCCAATGCCTTATATTTGTCTTTATTTTTCAAGAAATCGACGATTTCTGATAATTCTTGCTTTTCTGAATCGATGCCCGCAACATCTTTGAATGTTGTTTTTGGTTTTCCTGTGGCGATTTTTGTTGGGTTTTGCCCAATTAGACTACGGCCAATTCCACCGGCCGCGCCACCACGACGAAATCCGCGCAAAATCCAGAATATAAATAACAATGTCAATGCCAATGGCGCAAATGTTGCGATGCTTTCAAATATACCTTTGGATGTGTCGATTGTTATTGCTGTACCGGCATCTGATAATTTGGATAACATTTCTGGGTCGTATGTAATTGTTGCATTATATTTTGTCCCATCAGCCAACGTGCCAGTTGCGTCATTCCCATTTATTTTCATTGTTTTGATTTCAGGCGCGCGACGCAAAACATCTGAAAATGACAATTCTATTGGTTTTGTCGTGTTTGTGGCACCAATATTTGGCATGTTTGGCATTTCACCACCTGATACAAACACACGTCCAATCATTGCAATAAACAGTGCGCCGAAAATTATTAAAAACCAAGAACTGCCATCACGTGCTTTCTTAGCATTTGAATTATTGCTTGTTTTGTTTTTGAAGTCTTTTAATTTTTTCATTTTTTTTCCTGATACTTGTTTTTGAACCTTCGGGTACAATCAGAATTTGATTTTTTAACCGACGCAACGTGCAATGTCCCAATGTGAATTTGCAATCAGATTTTAGTTTATCTAGTGCAAATGTCAGTGAATTCAAGCGTGGCTGATAATCGTTTCCCCCAATGGTCTGAATTAAAATGCCCAAACACTTTAAACCAATATGTGGTGGTACGTCAAATAGAAAAGAATCACCAAACAGCGCATAGCCATCATAAATGACAGATTTTACACGGCCCATAACATCCGCATCTAATACATCGCGTGCACGCCCCAAATTTTCAATTGCAAGTAGAATCCGGTCGTCAGAAATTCCCAGTTTTTCGGACAAGCAATGACGATTTTTTCGAATTTTTACACGTGTATAATTTTCATCATCATTCATTTCGTCAGAAAAGTATTTAATATGATTTTTTTCACAATATTCAATCAGTTCATCACGAAATGTTCCAAGCAGGGGACGAACAATTTTTATACCATCGCGATAGGAAATCTTTCTTATCGCAGACAGGCCGGATAACCCGCTGCCGCGTGCAAGATTCATTAAAAAAGTTTCAATTTGATCATCAGCCTGATGTGCAACCATTAAAATTCCGATGTCGTTATCGTGGCACCAATCTGTCATCATTTTATAACGCGCAGTACGGGCCGCAGCTTCCAAACCTGAAAGCGGTTTGTTATCTGTCCAATGAAAAATATGACATGGGATATTTAAATTATCACATAAATCAGAAACATACTGTGCCTCGATATCTGCAGATGGGCGCAAATGATGGTTTACATGTAATGCTGTTACATTTAACCCCATTTCAGCAAGCCAATATAATAAACACACAGAATCGACACCGCCACTGACGGCAACTGCAAGTGGCAACCCCGAGAAAGTACGAATAAAATCCTTAAACTTTTCATTCATTGTTATGCTATTTTATGATATAATTCTAAAAAATAAAGGAAAAATAAAATGACAGGTAATTTAAAATCGATTGCAGTGTATTGTGGTCATCAGATGGGTAACAATCCTGCGTATGCACGTGATGCGGCTAAAATTGGTGAAATGTTGGCAAAAAATGGGATAAGATTGGTTTTTGGTGGTGGTGATGTGGGTTTAATGGGAACTGTTGCGACCGCCGCATTGAATAATGGTGGATATGTAACAGGGATTTCTACATATGACGTTATGGCCAAACAGGAACCAATGCATGCAAATTTGCACCAATTCGAAGTTGTTGACGGCGTTAATGAGCGCAAGCAACGTATGTTTGATTTGTCTGATGGTTTTATTATTTTGCCGGGTGGCACAGGAACACTGAACGAATTAACCGATGTTATGACGATGCAACAAATTGGTGAAACAAAAAAACCCGTATTCTTCATGAATACAGAATATTTCTGGGCCCCATTTGGCCGTCTGATAATACATATGAAAAAATCGGGTTTTTTCGTCAGACCTCAGGATTATAATCTATATACTGCAAATACCCCAGAAGAATTGATGAAGAAGGTTTTAAATTATTAAAGCTCAAAAACTTTATCGCGCGATGTTGCGCCACGGATTAATTTAATGCTGGTTTTTGGAACATTGTAATGTTCAGCCAGCATTTTTATTACATCCGCCGTCGCCTTGCCGTCTGTTGGGGCGGTGGTCGTATGCACGCGCACAATACCATCGGGCTGAATCTCAACCCGATTTATTTTTGCGCGCGGAATGACACGAACGGTGATACGCATTTTATTGGCCTATTTCCGCCATCAAGTTTTTAAAGGCGCCCGTCTTTTTGCCAGCAACTAAATGTAAATGGAAATGAAATACAGATTGTTTTACAAACGGTGCATCCGCGCCCGCATTTGCAAGGCAATTAAATTCGGATTCGATGCCTAATTTATCAGCTGTTTTATTAAAACATTCCCAAAAACCGCGTTGTTCATCTATAGATGCATTTTGTGAAAAATCCAAGATATTTTTATATTCTCCCTTTGGGATAACCAAAACATGTATTTTAAACATTGGATTAATATCATGAAAAGACAAAGCATATTCATTTTCATATACCTTGTTTGTTGGAATTTCACCGCGTATCATTTTTGCAAACACATTATTTTTATCATACATATTTTTATTCCCCTTGTTTTTCTGTCATAGCATATTAAAATACAGACTTGAAATCAATAAATTTCAGACTATATCACCTGTACAGGTTTATCAAAGGAGTATATGAATGTTTAAACCATTGCACAATTATGTTCTGCTGGAAAAAATCGAAGAAGAAAATAAAACCGCCGGCGGAATCTTTATTCCCGATAATGCCAAGGAAAAACCATCGCGTGGCCGTGTTGTTGCAGTTGGCGATGGCACGTATATTGGTGAAAAATTAATCCCATTGACCGTCAAAATTGGCGACGATGTAATGTTTGCAAAATGGGCAGCGTCTGCGAATGAAATAAAATTGGCAGGTCGTGATTATATTTTGATTAAGGAAACGGATATTTTGGGAATCATAGAATAATATAAACAAGGAACGATAAAATGGCAAAAGATATTATTTTTGATACAGATAAAATGGCAGCAGGTGTTGATAAGTTAGCAAATGCTGTAAAAATCACCATGGGGCCCAAGGGGCGTACAGTTGTAATTGAAAAATCATATGGTGCACCTGTTGCGACCAAGGACGGTGTTACTGTTGCCAAGGCAGTATCACTAAAAGATGCACAAGAAAATATTGGCGCACGCATGGTTCAAGAAGTTGCCAAGAAGGCAGGCGATGATGCGGGCGATGGTACAACAACTGCAACCGTCTTGGCACAAAAATTAATCCGCGAAGGTCGTCGTGTAATTGCAGCTGGTATGAATCCAATGGACGTAAAACGCGGTATCGACATGGCGACTGCGGCGGTTATTGCAGACATTGATGCGCACGCACGTCCGGTCAAAGATTCTTCTGAAATCGCACAGGTTGCGACAATTTCTGCGAATTCAGATTCTGATATTGGTGAAAAAATTGCAAATGCAATGGAACGTGTCGGCAAAGAAGGTGTGATTACCGTTGAAGAAGCCAAGGGGCTGGACACAGAAATCGATGTTGTCGAAGGTATGCAATTTGACCAAGGTTTTATGTCGCCATATTTTGTTACAAACAGTGAAAAAATGTTGGCGGAATTAGATGGTGCACAAATTTTGGTATCTGAAAAGAAAATCACAGGTCTGCAGGCGTTGCTGCCAATTTTAGAACCGATTGCACAGTCTGGTAAACCGCTGTTGATTATCGCCGAAGATGTTGAATCCGAAGCGCTTGCTACATTGGTATTGAACCGTCTGCGTGGCGGACTGAAGGTTTGCGCTGTCAAGGCCCCAGGCTTTGGCGACAGACGCAAAGAAATGTTAAAAGATATCGCAATTGTAACTGGTGCCACAGTTATTTCTGATGATATGGGTATGACGTTTGAAAACATTACACCTGCCGTATTGGGTACTGCAAAAAAGGTTGTTGTGTCCAAGGATTCTACATTATTAGCACATGGGGCAGGGGACAAAAAAGCAATTGCGGCCCGTGCTGACGAGATTCGTAATGCAATCGCAACCACAACCAGTGATTATGATCGTGAAAAACTATCCGAAAGGTTGGCTAAATTGGTCGGCGGTGTTGCTGTTATCAAGGTTGGTGGCATGACCGAGGTAGAGGTAAAAGAAAAGAAAGACCGTGTTGATGACGCATTGGCTGCAACACGTGCCGCCGTCGCCGAAGGAATCGTCGCAGGTGGCGGCGTCGCGTTGGTTCGCGCAACGCGTGCCCTGGAAAATTTGCATGGTGCAAATAATGATCAAAATGTCGGAATCGATATTGTTCGTCGTGCAATTGTTGCACCATGTGCACAAATTGCTGAAAATGCTGGTAAATCAGGCGAAATCGTCGTGGGCAAGGTTATGGAATCAACTGAATATAATTTTGGTTATAACGCCCAGTCAGATGAATATGTCGATATGATGGCTGCGGGTATTATTGATCCGGCCAAGGTTGTAAAAACAGCAATCGCTGCGGCTGCAAGTACTGCGGGTGTAATGTTGACAACAGGTGCTGTAATGACTGAAATTCCCGAAGAAAAAACACCAACCCCACAAATGGGCGGTGCAATGCCGGGAATGATGTAAAAACCATCCCCCATTTGGGGGATTTTTTATTTCTGTTTTCTATATAAAATTTCTTGTCATCCCTGCGCAGGCAGGGATAGGGGGTATAAAATCTAAATTAAATAATCTTATTTTTTGTTTCCCGTTTGCCCAAAAACATGGGCAGGAATTTTATATTCGTTTTACATTTCAGATTTTTAATGATAAAATACAACTTGAATCCATAGGGATATGGGTTCGGGGCTGTGGTAAGCCTACACGTTCGGTGCGAAAGCATCGTAATCTGATGTCTTCGGTGTTTTTTGCACCGTTATCATCCCTGACTATGGTCGGGGGGCTGTTTGTTATACAATAGGGGCAACCCAAAAGCAACGGAACATTAACGTGTTATTACCAACTCCCCGACCGCTTAAGAATCCCTTGGCGGTTTTATTTTTTTACACAGGGGATGATATAAATGAAAAGAATTATTTTTACGACGTTAATTTGTACGGCGCCAATATTTGCA
>JAFYXQ010000027.1 GCA_017546085.1 Alphaproteobacteria bacterium
CAACGGTTTTTAATAATTGACGCATACTGTCCAAGCCGAATTTAGCAGTATCTGTTTTATATTCATTCAAAGCAGATAAAAATATATTTGCATATTTAGGTGAAACTTTGACTATTTTTAACATTTTGTTCCCTTTCTTTATATCAAAATCATTATATCACAAAATTTGTAGAAACAATTCTATTTCTTTCCCAAACCGCAACAAATCATGCACCATATTAGTTCATGGATTGCACAGGGTGGCTTGTTATTGCCTGTTGTATGATTTGGTATTTTTTAGGACAGCGTAACAACACCATCTGCGAATTCGATTGTTGATGGGACGCCAGAATCAGAACGACTGATTATAATCCCATTCGCATCACGCACAATGGCATATCCACGGGATAAAACGCTTTTATAACTTAACGAATTCAACATTTGCCCCAAATGTTGAACAGCCTGAGTCAGGGACATCATGCGATTTTGCAAAATATTTGGAAAACCTGAAACTAAATCCATTTTCTGATGCGAGGTTGTAATCTTGGTCATTATAACCAAATTCATCGTTCGTCCCAAATCATCAAGGCGTTGCGCCTGTTCCATGACAAACTGTTTTGGACTTTTGATATTTATCGATTCCATGCGTTGCTTGGCATTAATTAATCGGGTTGTAAAATTACCAGACAATCTAATCCACATATTGTCTAATTCCTGATGCAGGGACAGTTTTGTTGGGACAACCGCCTCTGCCGCGCCAGTTGGGGTTGGCGCACGATAATCAGCCGCAAAATCAATCAACATCCAATCCGGTTCATGACCAACACCTGAAATTAACGGTATTTGACTTGCTGCGGCAGCCCGAACAACAATTTCTTCTGAAAATGGCAACAGATCTTCGAGTGAACCGCCGCCACGCGCAACAATAATCACGTCCACGTTTTTCATACGATTAAAATATTCAATTCCGGCTGCAACCTCTGCCGCGGCAGTGGCCCCCTGAACGGTCGCAGGATACAATAACACACGCACAGGAAAACGTTCACGCAAACGATTTTGAATATCCTGAAACGCGGCCCCTGTTGGACTGGTAACAACACCAATTGTCTGGGGCAATCGAGGCAAAGCCTTCTTTCGCGCGGGATCAAATAAACCTTCCGCTGCGAGTTTTTGCTTGCGTTCTTCAAGCATTTTTAGAATCGCACCAATGCCCGCCATTTCTATTTCGCTGGCAATAATTTGATAATTGCTGCGTGCAGGATATGTTGTAAATTTACCGGTAAGAATAACCTCTAACCCTTCTTCGAGTTTAAATGGGATTGGGGTCCCGCGCCAAACAATTACTGAAATCGCAGCACCCGCATCCTTAATCGTCATGTAAATATGTCCGGATGTAGCGCGCGTAATTTGGGATAATTCGCCACGGATTTTTATACGCGGAAATGCCGTTTCAACCACATTTTTCAGCAATGCTGATGCGTCTGTTACACTGAATACAAGGTCGTCTTTTATAAATGGTTGTGGCTTTTGCATTTTTTTATGATAAAATTTGTTTATTGTTCTTTAATAACGGAGTTATATTATGAGTAATTTAGATAAATTGCAACAACTAAATACAAACATTCCACGCGAAACATTGGTTGTTGCGACAGATGGCCTTGTAATCAAACGTCCTGTTACAAAAAATAACCACGCCCCGAATAAAGCATGGCTAAAAAAACAATATCATGCACAACAGGTTCAAGAATCTTTGCAAAAAACATCTGGAAAATGTTACTTTGTTCCACGGATGCTGGAAATTTCAAGCGAGGAAATGTTTGCAATTGAACAACGTGTGCCAGGTGCACCAGTTACAGAAAAATTCTTTGCCACATTATCTGATGCAGATAAAAATGTTATTTATATGGGCTTTGCACATTTCCTGAACGATATTAATCAATCAATGCCCGTATTAAATCAAAGCGACACATTCGACATCCCTGAACAACAAGGCGATATTTCATTTGATAAAATCATAAAAAAATTAAAAGAACATCTGTCTAGCAAAGAAAGAGACACACTGAAAAAATCAAAGGAATGGTTCGACAAACATGCAATTAATGATGCAAGTGTCGTATTTTGTCAAGGCGACATGAATGAACATAATATTTTCTATGATTTGAAAACAAAAACTGTATCTTTTATTGATTTCGCAGATGCACGTTATGAAAATGCACGTGATATGTTTCACCGTGATATCGCACGTCTGCTGTGGATTGATATAGATAAATTAATCACATTATATAAAAAATTGCCACGCACACAGCCTGTTATAACTGAAACAAATCCAACCGTTGAAAGTATGCGCAGCAAATTATATAACATTAAATGCAACGGGTTAGAGGTGTTAAATGCAAACACTCGAACATTTCAAATACATTTAAAAATGCTGAAAGATGAAATTGCAAAGTTAGATAAATTTTTTGGTACGATAAAAGCTAATGAAAAATTAAATGCAACAATCAATAAAATCAATGGTTCTGATTATCAAAAATAAGCATTTATAATTCTGTCAATGGCCAACGTGGGCGCGGCGCTATCGGTGCATCAACAATATTTCCGATTGCAAAATTTTCAAGTCCAGCCCACGCAATCATTGCACCGTTATCAGTACATAAATTCATCGGTGGCGCTGCAAAAACCATTTTGTTTTTCTGTGCCATTTTTTCCATAGCAGCACGAATTGCAGAATTTTTCGCGACACCACCTGCAACAACCAATGTTTTTGGTGCAACATCACGCACACGTGAATCCCTTAACGCGTTTGATAAACGATTAACAATACAATCAACAACCGCCGCCTGAAACGATGCACAGAAATCATTTATGAATTCGTCAGAATAAGGCGCATCAACCCGCCCAAGGAATGTTCGGGCCGCAGTTTTTATGCCGCTAAATGAAAAATCACAATTTGGTTTATCGCATAATGGACGTGGGAAATCAAACGCGCGCGGATTACCATTTTGCGCATATTTATCAACAATTGGACCACCTGGATAGCCCAGCCCTAACATTTTTGCAACCTTATCATAGGCCTCACCCGCGCTATCATCAAGGGTTTGACCAATCATTTCGTATTGCCCCACACCATGCACTAATAAAATCTGACAATGACCGCCTGATGCCAGCATCAGCAAATATGGAAATTCAACCCCTGATTTTGCAATAGTACCATCTGCCAACGTTGCACACAAACGCGGAACCAATGCATGTCCTTCTAAATGATTTACGGCGATTAATGGTTTATTTGTGGCTTGGGCAATACCGGTTGCTGCCATCCAACCAACCAAGACCCCACCAATCAACCCAGGGCCCGCAGTTGCCGCCACCACATCAATATCATTAATCGTTTTATTCGCGTTTTTTAATGCTTGGGACACAACATCTTCGATTGCCAAGATATGTGCGCGTGCCGCTAATTCCGGAACAACACCACCATATTTTTGATGTTCTGGGATTTGAGAGTAAATGATATGCGATAAAATATTTCGATCTGAATCAACAATCGCCGCAGATGTTTCATCACACGATGATTCAATTCCCAAACACAACGTAGCATGATCACTATGAACATTACTGTCCATAGCGCCCATATCAATATGTAAAATTTTATCGTTGTTCATATTAATTAAATATTTTCTTTTAATTTAATACCTGTATGACATAGTGATGCCGCATCACGTACAGCCATTTCGCCTGATTCTGGCAGGGCAGACATTTTATCAATACATGCAACCAACAATGTAACATCACGATCTGCACCTGTCATAATTTGTGCAGCGGCAATTCGCCTATCCATAGATGCAGCACGCCAATCCTTTAGAAAACCAGTTTCAAGGGTATTGCTGCGCTGCGCAAAGAAGAATACAATTAATGCCAATAATAATACTGCGACACCAACCAACAATTTAAAATACTTCTTTATAAAATTCATGTTTATCTTCTCCTACGTTTCCATGCATCTAATTTTTTCATAAATTCTTCGGAAAATGTGGCAGCATTATCCAACAAATCCTGTTCTGTCATAATCTGATTCTGAATTGAAGAAACCTTGGATTCTACAAAAATCTTGGTCGGTGTTTCCGTATAATACAAGCCATGATTAGATTGTTCGCAAACAATTTCATCCGCACTGATGCGATAAATATCTGTCCAAATTGCACCACCCATTTTATTCTGAGATTTACGCAATTCACGTTCTGCAATCGCTATATTAGGACACATCCAAACACGCGTATCATATGGCCACCATTGTTCACCGCGAAGATATTCATGGTTTTTATTCCCCAACATATAAGCTGTCAAATGTTTGAAATGCATAAATATTCCCTTTTCTTATTCGCACCTTACGAGCCAGACATCGTAATCTGGATGCTGTAATGGATTTTGTCCAGGCTCATTACGTGTCATCCAATTGCTGTAAAACTTACCCTTGTCCTGATCTGAAATTTCAAGAAACGCAAAGTAATCTTCCGCTTGAAATGGGTCAGACTGCTTACAATTTCTGACATTGATAAAAATCTTTTCAAATTGTAATTCGTTACCAACAGGAATATTAATTTGCTGTACCTTACCGGCATCCTTGTCCATAATGCGCAAGACAGCAATATTTCGTTCAATATACGCATCTGCCACGACAGGCAATACGCATAATAAAAGGGCAAATATTTTTTTCATACTATTAATGATACCCCCCAAATCCACACATGTCAATTTGCAATGTAAAATAAAAAATCCCCCAAAATGGGGGATAGATTATTTCTGAATAAAATGCACGCGGTATTGCGGTTTTTTATCCGCACCAAGGGATGCACGAACAACCTTGTTTGATGCAGTTTGCACCGCACGAACAAGATTATTTTTATCCTTACGTTCTGCCTTGGTCAAACCATCGATTGCGCGCGTGATTTCAATCTGAATCTGACGCTTCATAAAACCGGTTTCATCAGTTTCAAAGATACCGGCACTGGAAACTTCTGGGGTCCCCTTCAGAAAACCACGTTTATCAATCGGCAGAGTTACAAATACCGCGCCATTGGTCGCAATTTTCTTGCGGTTTTTATAAACCTGATCGTTGGCACTGCGTTCTGTTTCACCTTCCATAACAACGTATGAAGTTTCTATGGTTTCTGCAATATATGGTTCATTGCCATCTGATAAAGCAAGCATTTCACCATTATGGATTACCATCATATGTTTTGCACCACCACGTTCCATCGCCATTTTACCGTTTAACATTTCGTTAATATAATCGCCATGCATTGGAACCGACACCTGAGGATGAACCATATCATAAAATTTTTCTAATTCTGGACGGCCCGCATGTCCACTGGCATGAACGTTATCTGTATCAAAGATAGTATGCGTTTTAATACCCATACGTGCCAATTTGTTATACAGGTATGAAACGTCCTGTTCGCGCCCCGGGATAATAATCGCGCTAAAAACAACTGTGTCTGTTGGTTGCAGTTTCATTTCCTTGACCTGACCATGACACAGGCGGGTCAACATCGCAAACTTTTCACCCTGGGAACCTGTCAAAAATATAGCCTGTTTTTCAGCCGGCAAATCCTTGATTTCACTGTGCAGATACACGTCATCCTTGTTCAAATAGCTAAATTTAATCCCCATTTCACGAAATTCCGGCAGACCAACATATGGCACAGGATTTGGATTACTACGTTCCTTAATCGCGGCAACGCGACCAGATGCACGTGCAGCCTCTGCAAACATTTTGATACGCGCCAAACTGCGTGAATATCCAGTTACAATTACACGACCCGGGGCATTTTTCATAATTTCCGTTAATGTATCACGAACCTGCGTTTCTGTAACCTGCTTCGTTTGACGTGAAGAATTTGTTGAATCACACATACATGCCAACAATTTCGGATCAGAACCAATTTCACGCAGACGTGCGAAGTCTGTTGGTGCCTCTACCGGAATGTCGTCATTAAATGTCCAGTCGCCAGTATGCAAGATTTTACCGGCATCTGTTTTAATAATTAACATTTGCGCTTCGGGAACAGAATGGGTTACATGGAATGTTTCAATTGTAAAAGGATCAAGTTCCACAGTTGCACCATTATGGTCAAATTCAACAATGTCTGTGGTTGGGTTGAAATCCATTTCAATACCCGCAAATGTACGACGTAAAATTTCCGCAGGGAAACGGGTACAATAAATTGGTTTTCTAAATTTTGGCCAAACATATTTTAATGCACCAATATGGTCTTCGTGCCCATGTGTTACGATAAAACCAACGACATCCTTCTTGCGCTTTTCAAGCCAGGTTGTATCACAATACTGAACGTCCCCTGCCCCAATTTCTTCGTCAAGGAACCCCATACCACAATCAACAATTAAGTATTTACCGCGGAACTTGTAAACATACATATTCTGACCAATATGTTCCAAGCCACCCAATGCCATAAAATACATTTTATCATCATTGGCATCGATTTCATGTTTATTCATCCCCTTAATCGCGCTTGGGGTTTTCGGCGTAGCACCCTTTTTTAATGGCGCTGATTTTTTTTCTTTTGTTTTTTCTTTTACTTTTACCATTTATTAACCTTTGTTTATGTTTAACATTGCATAACCACCCAATTCATTACCAATAAGTTTTTTTGCCTATACGTAGTGAATCTGTGGTTATGCGTTCATATCCCATGATATTTATTTATTCCAATAAAAACACAGGAATTATTTCATGCAGATGTATTGTTATCTGCATCCCCTACATGATAAATTCCTACATATTGTAGTACAAATTTGTCTAAAATCAAGCCAATAAATGAAATTCGCCCATTCAACACAAATGGGCGAATGATTTATTTTATTACCGCACCCTTGATTAAATTCAGGTCTTCTTTGATATCATCAATTTTTATCTGAATTTGACCAATGCCCGTTTCAAGTATTGTTGTGCGGTTTTCGAGTGATGATACACGTGCATTTACACGTTCAAGTTCTGATACTGAAAAATCTTGGCGGGCAACCCAATAAATTAGCCCGCCAATAAAAGCAATCAAAAACCAACTGTCGCGCAAAAAGTCAATAAAAGATATTGCACCATTACTTCCCACCATAATCAGCCCCCCGTCCACGCGATACAAGGGATTCTATTTGATGAATAAGGGAACGCTGACCTTCGACAAAGCGAAGTTGCGAATCCGACACATCCGGTCCCAGCGCACGTTCAATCGTTATTTGGCGCAAATGTTCCAATACGCGTTTGCCTGACGCAGTTCCAAATGTGCGAGCATACGACTGTTCGATATCTATCATAACTGCCCCCCAAGAACTGATTCAATCGCCGTCATTTGCGCAATTGGGGCGATATATTTTAATTCTGCATCACCATTTAATTTTATTGGTAAAATTAATCCACGCGATGACAAAATTTGTAGCCCCCTGTCGCATAGTGGCCTGATAAATTCATGCAGCAAACGCCCATATGTTGCACCCAAGATTCGCATCATATCTGAATTTCGCGCCATGATTTCCGTTGCTGTCATTTCTTTTTCTGACAATAATCCTAGTCTGTCTGCAAGCATCGTATGGCGTATGCGTTCGCGTAAATCCTTTAAAATAATTTGCGACACATCAAAATTTGAACCGCTTTGCAATGGTGTCAGACCAGTTGAACCGACCGCCTTAGGTATAATGGCACCTGGGGTCAGATTTATGTTATTTAGATTTATAACACCATCATCATCTGCCTGCCAAATGCCTGATACTGCGATAGTCGCGTTTTTCAAAACCAATTCTACAACCTTGTTCGCGGTTTTTATATCTGGCATTGCACGTAATACAGGACCGCGACCGTACAATTCACCACTGATTACTGACCAGCGAAAGATTATATACGGATTCGTTTCAAATGAGCCTGTGGATACAATATTATTTTCAATATCACCACCGACATCCAACCAAGCTGTAAATTCTGTACCAACCAAGGACTGAACTAACTTTAATTGTGTTTCCGGATCGCGTTTTATCATATCACGCAAATTTGCAGGAGGTGTCCATGTTGGGTATCGCGATATCACCTCATTGGCAGACATAGATGTGGTGTGAAATACTGCATTTGGTAAAATCGCAATGTCAGACATTGGAATCGCCGTAAATGTAAATGCCGACGATGAACCTATTGGGGATTGCCCCATAAATAAGCACGCAGTCCCCAATGTTACCAAATCCATATAGCACTGATGTATCGTGGTATAAAAATTAGAATCATTTAGATTTGAACGCAATACAGATGTAGCATAATCTGCATTTTGGGCAAAATCGCTTTCGCCAACCAACTGAATCCATAATGATTCTGGCGGGGTTAACAAAGTATAAATAGATGCCGCCAAATTGTCTGCCGCATCCGATGCAGTCGCGTCAAACAATGTTGCTGCTTCATCATCAGCAGTTGGCATTGTATAACGACGCGCATCATCCCAACGACGTAACCATGGTTCGCGTTTATCCAAGGCCTGTTTATACAAAGAATATAAGTTTTGTTTCATGATAAAAAAACTCCTTTTTTTAGGTTATGAGTGTTCTTTGCTTATTAAATTTTGAAATTTGTGTTTGCTGAAAATGTCTTTATCGTTCCCCCAACTGGGCGCACAGGTATCGGGGGCTGTGCAATCGCGCCTGCCACAGCATCAAGTCCATCATCATGCATACCATTGCCCAATGGGGACCAACCCAACATTTCTGACATTAATGGGGTTTGTGTTACGCGCGCATGTGCGTACAGGCGCCCTGTGGACAAAACCGGTTCAATTGCGTCTAAGATTCGATCTGATTTTGCACGATTGTTTGAAACCCGATTTACATAGATATTCATTCCGCTGCGCGATGCACAATCACGCATAATTTCGGGTATTCCGCCGCCAATTCCATTTGTTTCAATTGTTATTCGACACAGTCCATATTTTCGCATGAATTCAAGAACCATATCACACTGTTTTGACAATGGGAATTGTTCTTCGTCTGACACAGTTAGATACAAGATATTATGTATAAAAACTGTGCGCGACCTGTCATCACGATACAATAAAACACAGGCACTGCCATCGCGTCCCCTGCGTCCAGTTGACGGATCCCAATACAAAACAGAACCTGAAATCTGATACGTTCCGATTTTTGCATTGCGCGCATCAAATTCCATATCATAAAAATGAATTCCGCCAGGGTCTAAACGCGCACGATCCGGCGGCATGAAATCGAGCATCATTTGCGCAGAAAAATGTCGCAGTCCAACAATTTCACGCATTTGTTCAATCTTGTCTATTGGGAACAATTCCGGCCACACAGGATTTCCATCACTGTCAACTATCGGAATTCGTAATATTTTATACCCCCGTAAAAAAGGAATTGAAAAAGCATTTTTTTCATATAACATTGAACCAAAGAAGGAATTAGACATGGATTTTACCCCCAAAACTTTGCCAACTAATTTAGAAGCAGAACAAGCCGTACTGGCCGCGGTTTTAATGAACAACCGTGCACTAGAACGCGTATCAGAATTCCTGAAATATGAACATTTTTCACATCCTGCACATCAAGAAATATACAAGTTAGCGGAAAAACAATTCGCAGCAGGGATTCCTTTTGATATTATTACGGCGAAAAACTACCTTGACCAACAGGGGGTCTTAGAATCCGTTGGCGGGGTGGATTATTTGACCCAATTGTCTGGCGCGGGCGCAACCGTTGTTAACGTGGAACAATACGGACGCATCATCTATGAACATGCGTTACGTCGCCAATTGATTAATTTAGGTCAAGATATTATGGACAAGGCATTTATCGAAGACCTTGATACGCCTGTTACACGCCAAATTGAATTAGCAGAATCTAAATTATTTGATATGGCAACATCAGGTGCATCTGAACGTGAAATTACATCCATTTCAACTGCGTTACAAAGCGCACTGGCCGAAGCAGAAATCGCATACAAGGCAGATGGACAATTGTCTGGTCTGACCACGGGACTTAACGCGCTCGATAAATCAATAAGTGGTTTGCACCATTCTGACTTGATTATTATCGCAGGTCGTCCTGCGATGGGAAAAACGACATTGGCTATGAATATGGCATTTAACGCCGCAAATGCAATTGCGTATGGGCGCGCAAATAAAAATTACAAGGGCGCCGTCGTATTTTTCAGTCTTGAAATGTCCGCATCACAATTGGCGGCACGTGTGCTGTCTTCGCAATCAAAAATTCCTGCATCAGCAATGCGTGAAGGGACATTGACTGATGAAGATTTCCTGAAAATGTCCCAATATTCTGCTGCAATCGGCAAGGTACCTTTGTTCATAGATGATACACCTGGTATGTCAGTACCGATGATGCGAACACGTGCACGCAGATTGGCGCGCAAACATGGTGGAATCGCGCTAATTGTAATTGACTACCTGCAATTGATGACAGCCCCAGGTGGCAAACGCAGCGACAACCGCGTTCAGGAAATTTCTGAAATAACACGCGGTCTTAAAATGCTGGCCAAGGAATTAGATGTTCCTGTTATTGCACTGTCCCAGCTATCCCGAAGTGTAGAAGCGCGCGATGATAAACGTCCACAGTTGGCAGACCTGCGTGAATCAGGGTCTATTGAGCAGGACGCGGACATCGTTATGTTTACATATCGTGAAGAGTACTATCTGCAAAACCGCGACCCATCAGAAAGATTATCAAATACAACAAACAATACAATGGTTGAATCGTGGCAAAAACGCCTTGAAAAAGCACGCGGCAAGGCTGATATCATTATCGGAAAAAACCGACATGGACGCCCAGAAACGGTTCGTACCGCTTTCTTTGGTGATTACAGTTTATTTGATAATTTGGACGAATTCCAATCGCGTGGCGATGATGAATTTGCGCAACCCGCCCAAACAATTTCTGCAAGTTCATTGACACCAGATCCAGATTCTATGCCAACGGCGATTGATCCAAATGAAATTCCTGATGATATGCCGTTGTAAAAAATAATTATTTTACTTGCGCAAGTCCTAAAAATTGACTATTATTTTGTCAAGTAATAGTTTTTAGGAGTTTTGCTATGGCCCAAGAAGAAATTATATTTCCAAATAATATTCGCAACATTCGTTTGGCAAGCGGCATGAAAATGACAGAATTGGCACGAAAAAGTGGCCTGTCCCTGTCTGCTGTTTCAAAAATCGAAAAAGGTGTACGTCGCCTGAACCAAAAGCAGTTGTTGAATGTTTGCAATATCTTAGGATGCAAATTATCTGATATTTTCATCAAGGAATCTGATGAGGTTGCAGACAAATGGCAAAACGAAATCAAACGTCGTATGAATGATAACGAAAATAATGGACTGAAAATTTTTGGTAGTGGGCTGCGCAAAATTCGTCAATTATCTGGAAAAACAATTGCACGCGCCGCCAAGGATGCAGGTATGACATTATCTGTTTATCATAAAATCGAGGTTGGCCAACGTGAAATCTATCAGAATGAAATTGAACCGTTGGCAAAATCTTTTGCAATGGGCGCAGAACAAATGTTTGATAAAATTGCTGATTTATACAAATCTGGCGAATTGAACAAACACATCAATAAGGTTAAAGAACGTGTTAAATCTGTTCTTATTCCTGGCAGTCCTGTATCTGGCATTGATATGCAGGGCAGTTTGTATGGCGCAAAATTGTATGATAGCGCACGTAAAAAGTTAGTTCCTGTGTTTGGTACACCATCTGGGAAATCAATTGCATTCAAAAAATCTGACAAGACAATGATTGTTGCGCCTGGCGAACTCGAAGGACGCAAGGGTGTTTATGCCATTATTCCAAATACAAAAAGATTAGGTGGAATCATTCCTGAAAAATCGTATGTTTTTGCAGATGCTACAAAAACCGCCCAAGTTGGCGATTTGGCAGTATGTATCGATACTGACTTTGATTCATTGGATACAGAAACCACTGTTTCTGCACAAATTGTCAGCGTACGTAAAGATGCCAAGGGAAAGATTTTTGGACATGTTTTATCCCCAGAAGAAAAAATTGTTGGAAAAACCATGCACCGTATCGTTATGATTATCATGGAATAATCTATAACCATAACAGGAGAGAGACACCATGAAGGCAAAAATTCGCACAAACGCATCAAAGCTGCTAAATCTATATCGTCAGGCGCACGTTATTGTTGGTGGTTGGTCCGCAGTTAACCCTATCTTCGTTAATGAAACAACAGATGAAATTATTCAGGAATTGCAAAATATGCCAACGGGTAATTTGTTGATTCAGCATATCCAGAATCTGCGCAATGGCATAACCCCAATGAATACGATTAATCGCGAATTGTTACCATATGGCGGTATGATGGCGGACGAGGTTTTATCAATTTCACTAACTAATGCGCAATGGCGTGAAATCGAAGATGCGGTTAATGAATTTACACCCGATGAATATGGTTTAAATCATTTTTTGTCCCTTGATATTGTAAAGCGTTTTGGTGCGGAATGGCCCACTGCGTTACGTGCAATATTATCTGAAAAACCATACCTGAAAGAAAAATGGGATACTGTAATCCAAACATATAATGCATATCGGCTGTGGAATACTGCACGTGATATTATCGCTGCACCAATTTCTGAACGCGTGCGCGCACAGGTTCAGGTTGATATGCCAGAATACGAAACATATCTGCCAATGTTTGGCGACGCGGGTACAGATTTGCTTGAAAAACTGCGTACATTTATCAGTTCCATGAATTAGTACTATTCTGTTCGATATATTGTATCGTGCGTATGTGGTGTTCCGATGTATATCATCGAACCTGATGGCGATAAGATAAAATCAAGCTCGCGCAGTCTTTCGCGTAAATCTTCACGTTTCTGTACCGTGTTTGATGTGTTTGGAACCTCGACATCGTCGCATATTATTAGGTCTGCACGCATACCTGTTATATTTCCATGAATTCCCTGACAGATAACAGAAGGCTCACGAATCCCAATTGGCCGATTAATCGTTATGCGACCCGCAGACCATTCTTTCTTGTTCGCTGGAATCAATTCTGTACACCATGGATGATTTTCCAATATATGCCGAATATGCGAAACCATGCGTGTCGACAAACCATTTTCCGCAGACAATATTAAAATTCGCGTCTGTGGGTATAAATACAAAACACATGTGGCAAATATACCTACAACCGTGGATTTACCAGAATGCCGAAATGCCATTAACAATCCACGGCGCGGCGATTCTTCAAAGACACTCACCAAAAATTCCATTATTCGACGGTGATGCGCTGGGGTCGCAAAACCTAAAACACGATTCCATTCATCTAAAAAACTAACAAATTCCGCAATCATGCCAGTTCATCGATTCTTGATAGCAAAGACCTTAATAGGTTTGTTTTTTTAGCCTTGGCCGTTTTTAATTTGTTTAAATTTGTAATATGTTTTTCTTCGTATGGCGCTGCGGTTTCTGACTTAAGACGCTTTAAAACCGCACCTTCGCTGATACCAGTCGCCGACATTCCTGATGCGCCAAATTTTGCACGTTGGGTCGCAAGTGCTTTTTTAACGAGATTTGTTTTTTCTTTTTTATCTGATGCCATTTGCATCAAGATTTCTTTGCGTTGTGATTTTGCCGTTTTTTTATCATCTTTGTAATCTAGCAAGTCTGTTACGTCAGATACAATTTGCCCCATTTTAAATCCTTTTTATTTTATGTGTTGTTTTTTGTTAAATGCTATAACTGCCATAAATTGTTACGGATATAACCGTTATTGGATACGGTTCTGAACCATGTATCACCCAAATTGGTTTCATAAAATCGCCGCTTGTTCCAAATAAATTGATAGACACATCGCCACTGAAACCTGTGCAATCTGATGTGTATATTTCATTTGGCAACGATACACGATGATTATTTATGAAGACCGATTTGGTATCAATTACACGCGCAGTTAATTTTCGTACCCTGAATTTTTGTGCGTTATGTTTTGAAAAACGCAATGGTAAACCAGATGCACAAAACGAAATATTCATATTTCCGCAATCATACATTTCATTGACATCAAAATATTCCAATAAAAAATTATCGCCACGCGCAATCACAGCATAGGTTTTATTATCGCATGTACATACTGATAAAAATCTGCCATTTGTTTTATAGGTGCCCCATGCTGATATTCCCAATGTTGAATTACGATTCAAGACCGCCATTTCACCATCCGAACGCACAATATACAAACGCCTTTGCGATGCGTTATAAGTCATATCTGTCGGTTCATGCAGCAAATGCTTGGACAATGCACACAAATCGTTTGCGTTATATTTCCCCCCTATTTCATCAAGGCTTAACTCACGAACGTCATGCCCATTCCCTGATATAAATATTGTTGTATTTTCTATTTTTTGTGGTGGTAAATAATGTGATGGATACGAACCGACTGATGTATGTTGCATAATATTAACAGACGACGGGGTTAGTGGACTATTTGATATTACCCATTCCCCAACATTTGTCAGGATCTGCAGGTTATCACTGCTGACAATTGTACAAATTTGCTGACGCTGCTTTGATAGCAGGGTTATAAATATTGCTTCGTTGTCAAGGCCTGTACCGACATTAAAATTATCATGCACCCCAACATGAGACATCCATATTCCCGATGGCCAATCGCGCGAACCGCCAAATATCAATCTATCCTGATGAAATGTGATACTGCATGGCCAACCACGACGATTGCTGAACGCAGATTCAGACCAATCGGATATCGCATTTGATGGCGCAGTATATGAACCATTCGTATATGCAACAACCTGGGTTGGGCTGATATATTCTGTTATCAACCACTGACGTTCAAGAAAATATAAACGTCCCAAGACATTATCGGATGTCCAAAAATTCTTATTCGTGGTTAATGTTGCATAATTATTGCCGGTATTATTTGCAGATACAGTGATGGTAATATCAGATGCGTCATCAAATTTTAAAAATGGTATATTCACAGACATATATGAATCATTGCGCAAGAACGCAAAATCAGACATTTTAAAAATATCATCATCCTTGCTTAGAACTTGGGGCATATGATCGGGATGAACAAATATCATCGTGCCAAATCGTTGGGCGTATTGCAATAATGATAAATCCTGATACGACCACGGTGTAATCAAATCTTGATATCGCGTATCGTTATGATATATATACATATGGTAATCTGTCATAACGATTAAATATTCTTCATCGTCTGATATAGAAAAGGAAATTAGACGCGCCGCACCACGCAATGTCGCAATACTTTTTAAACCCGCACGACGTGATAAACCGCCACCAGATAGAACATCCATATTTTCTAATTTTGACAACCCATTTATATTATCACGTGCAAAAAATTCGGGCGAAACTTCGCCATCAGAAAATAAATTCTGCGTTTTTATAAATTCTGTCATAAAAAATCCCCTATGGTTTGCACAAATTTAATAACGAACGTTTAATAATGAAAAATTAGATATAGATTCAGAAGTACATGATGTGCTGTCTATAAATTTTGCAGACTGTAATTCTGTTTCATACAATGCAACCAACATTCTGTATATTGAACTATCACCAATTAGCGGCATACAAAATTCCATTGCGAGACGGGTCGCCGCCAAGGAAACAAAATAACTAGGGAAGTATTCGGGCGACGTCCGCACAAGCGCAGCTATCGTTGTTTTATCGCCTATGGCAGATATTTTATTTCCTAATATTTTACCCCTGCTTTTTATTATTCGTAAAACATTTGATGGAATAATAAAATCACCATCTGTGTTTTTTATTAATTCCATATCACATGTTGCAAAGCGCCATGGATACGATGAAATTAATGTATCAATTACAACATCAAATAATGTGCGCGATAATTTTGCAGACGCACTATCATCTGAAAAGGACTGAATTGGGGATTCCCCAAGTTTTAATAACGCCATAGAACATAAGTCTATTTTTGTAACCATAAAATTCCCCCTATTATCTTTTAATCAAATCAAGGTCGGCGATATCACCGACCTTTTTTTAAACAAATATAAATAAAATTATGACAACGCAATCGTTGTTACATTCAAATCTGTAACGTTGATTTTTTTGATAGCTGTATTATCTGAACCATTGATAATTATAATATCACCAATGTTCATCAACGTTTTAACACTGTTAAAATAACCGTTGGCGGAAATTGTCGCCAATGTTTCAGGCGCGCTATAATGCCACAATGTAAATCCGTTTGCATACGCAATTACAGATAAATTTTTATTCTGAAATGCCATGTTATTTTCCTTTTGGTAAAATTGTGAAACTATGCAATATCGCCATCCGAACACTTAATGCGAACAATACCATCGCCGTCAATTAAAACAGCCCCTTGGGACATACTGTTGCTGATAAAGTGCGCCGCACGTTCCCCATGCCAAGAAATATCCGTTTTAACTTCCTGACCACAGGCATGACCAATACTTGTCGCATGATAAATAAAACAATCGCGATTTGTTTCGCTGACCGGCAGACCGTTATACAACACCCAATTGATACCCAACCATTTGCGATTTTCAAAACCATTTAACAACGGTGTATTGGACCCAACATAATCAGCAGAAACAAATTCATCCATTGACAATAATTCATTCCACTGATGCACACCAACAACTGCAAAACGACGACCATCGTCTGGAACGTCATTTGTGTTCAAGATTTCAACTGCTGATAAAATCAATTCTTTGGTCAGACCTGTTGAATAATCACCAACAGATGCAGTTGTGGTGTTCATCGCTTCAACAATTAATTCATCCGTCTTGCGTCCCAATGCATATGCACCAGCAGATGCAACAACACGACGTTCGTCGATGTTTGTTTTTAATTCATCCATGCTGTCAACCCAATCGCCAGCATAGTAATCTTGTAATAAACATTCAACCGGTTCATGATTTAAATTCATCACAGGAACAATCCCATGACGCGATTTTGTGCTGGCAATGCCACGACCAACCTTTTGAAAGGTTGTAGATGCACCGACAACACCTGATTTACTGCGTATTGTGCCACGCAATTTTGTGCCCATTTGCTGATACGCCAAATGAACATCTGCTTCGAATTGTTTTACGAAGACATTATCTATGGAAACAGACATAAAAAAATCCCTTGTGTTAAAATTAAAAGACCGACACATCTGTATCGGTGTTCTGATTTTGTATTTTGGTTATGCAAATAATGCGCCAGAAAAACAAAAGGTTATTTGGGTCCGTAACTTAATACAGATTATCCGATAAAAAAATATCAGTCAGACTGTGCACATTTAATCTGACTGATAAATTTCTAAAAAAATCCCCCGCTGATGCGGGGGAAATTATTTTATTTTTTCTTGCAAACTTTTTTTGCAACTGGTTTTTTTACTGCCACTTTTTTTACAGCAACTTTTTTTGCAGCTGGTTTTACAGCTACTTTTTTAACTGTTGCTTTCTTTGCAACTGGTTTCGCAGCAACTTTCTTAACTGCTACTTTCTTTGCAGGTGCTTTCTTTGCAACTGGTTTCGCAGCAACTTTTTTAACTGCTACTTTCTTCGCAGGTGCTTTCTTTGCAACTGGTTTCGCAGCAACTTTTTTAACTGCTGCTTTCTTCGCAGGTGCTTTTTTTGCAACTGGTTTCGCAGCAACTTTCTTTTCAGCAGCCTTTGCAGCAGCTTTCTTCGCGGCAGATTTTCTAAACAAGAATGCCATTCTTTCTCTCCTTTCACTAATTTTTGGATAGAACAAATCCGTTTTGTTCTTGATTTACATTTTATACTAAATACAAAAATTAGTAAAGCGGAAAGTACATATTTTTTTATTTTGAATATAATTTTTTAAATCCGTTTTCTATTTTTCTAATATATTCTGCATCGCCATCACGCCAATATTTTGGATCGCGCATCATACGACGCAAATCAGAATCAGATAAATTTTCAGACGATGACGAATCTGTTTTTACATCAGGTTCCATCGACAGCATCATTTTATAAACGCTTTGAATTCCTTGGGGTGTAGCACACAACGCTTCAAATGCATCACATGGTAAAAAACGTTCACCAAATAAATTTATTGCATGCAATGCGTCGTTCATTTTTTCTGTTCCACCAAAAAAATTTTTTAATTCATTTATTGCACTACTTTCATTTTGCACAGAAAATAAATCTGATATTACAGGCGATAAAAATTCATTTACGACATCATAAATTTTTTCCACTTGATTTTTTGTTAGACCAATTTCTAAAAATTTTTGTCGTAAATTTTCATCATCATACATTTCATTCGTCGGATATTCTGATGCTTTTTCAGGAACGCCAATTGCACGTTTGAATTTGTTTCGTGTATCTTCATCCGAATCTGAATTTGGAATCGTTACCATTGAACCAATTTTCTTTTCCAGTTCTGTATAAGATTTTATCAAGGCATCCGAATTTAATGAGCCATCAGAATTTAAAAATTTTTCCGGAATATTATTCATCTTTTTGTCCTTTGTTTTCGTTTGATTTACGTAAAAAATAAATTCCACCAAGTGTAAAAATTGATTGCAACATTATAAATATATCTGTATCGCCAACTAAATATGCGGCAATCGCAGATATGATTCCAGTCGCGGAAATTATATATGTACGGTGGCCAGATAAAAATCCACCCTTGATTATTGTTTTCATAAACACACCGTTATAAATAAAATAAGAAACCATCTATGTCAGCAATATAACCACGCGACAATGCCCATTGCGGTATTATATCCGCAGAATGAAATCTGGTTGCGCCAAAACATCTGTCAGCCAAACCATTTGCCAACATGCGCCGCGCTGTGCGCAGACACATTTCAAAGCCCCTATTATTCGCAGCAACAAATATGCGTTCGTGGTGTTCTGATTTTTCATCTAATACATCAAATATATTTTTATCACGAATTATGTCCGATATTGTGAGCCCTGTTTTTTCAGATATATTTTTTATCATCGATGTCATCGCTTCGACCAATGATAATGATGATGCACCTGTTTGTGCATATACAGTACGCGCAACCTGATACGACAATGTTGCGGACGTGTCTGCGTTTTTAATTAATGTTAAATGCATTTGTTGTTGCCCTTGGATAAAAAAATCCATGCAAAAAAATTGCATGGAAAATAAAAAAACCACAACAGATGTTGTGGGCATAATCTTCGCTGTTTACGTATTGTATATTAACATAAATCAATATAAAAGTCAAGCGAATATTTTTTATATTACTATTTAAATTTGAACTTCATCACCATAAACCAGTAAATATCGTGTGTCGCGACGTAATACCAATGCACCATTTTCATTTATTCCAACCATTGTCGCAGGCGCACCCTGATATCGAACAGATGTATTCATACCGGCCGCCAATTCTGTCCAGCGATCACGAACATTTCTAAAATCCGCATTCCGCCATTTATCCATATTCTTAATTAAACGGTTAAATAATCTGTTTATTGGTGTTTGTGAATAAATATCCATCTTTGTCGTCTCGTACTTTGATACAGTTGGATTAGAATTTACATTTATACCAATTCCAACAATAACAAATGGCCCTGCATAATCGATTAAAATGCCGGCAATCTTTTTCCCATCAACAAAGATATCATTTGGCCACTTTATTGTTGGATGAATTCCAAACGATGCGATTGTTTCTGCAACCGCAACCGCAACAGAATAAGACAAACGCGCATCACGTTCAGGACAATCATAAATAAAACTGACGTACAAATTCCCATGATGTGATATCCACTGACGACGAAAACGTCCACGACCCGCAGACTGAGCCGCCGCCAATATGGCCGTTTTATCAGCACCGCGACCATGCATGATTAATTCATGCGCATAATCCTGAGTGCTGGGGATTTTATCAAAAGATATCACCCTATAATTCGCCAATTGAATACACCCCATTTATGTTTCTTATAAAATTATTGCCATACGTGCGACGCAACTGATAAATCGCAGTATCAATCGCGTGCGTTGATGTATTTGGCGCATAACCAAGCGCAGCCTTCAATTCCGAACCGGACAAGCCACCTGTTTTGTATAAAATTGTTAATAGGTGCGATTTTATCTGCGATAGATGTACAGGCCTGCCAAATATTTTCTGTAAAATTTCGGTATTATCCATCGCACGGATAATTATTTCTTTTAATTCAAGTGGTGTAATTTTATTTTTTATATTCAATTCTTCAAATATTAAATCTGTTTTTGTGGGGGCGATTAATACATCCGCGTTCAATTCCTGCAAAATTTGCCGCCATATTGTATCAGAAGAATAAATACGAACGCCTGTTAACATGCGTTAATTCTAAAACATGATTTTAAAATTGTCCAATAAAAAAAACCACAACACAATGGCATTGTGGTTTTGGGGTGTCGAAAGTCCTGAAAAAAAAGTCATTATCGTTCAGGTTCAGGAACGTCAATAAACTTTGTAAAATCCTCGATTTTAGCGCCAGTGGACGACAAAATCTTGGAAATACTATTGGTTGATGGCCATCTGGGTTGCCCCTCTTTGGACCAACGTTTGCTTTTGTTAAATGTCGTTGGATCCAATCCGCTGCACTTTGCCAAGCCAGAACAAGACATTCCATGTTCTGTGGCAAAGCGTTCGATGGCACGCCATACATCGTCGTGTGTCATTTTTTCTCCCTTCGGTTACAAAAAACTAGATTTATTTTTTCACCTAGCACACGTCGATAATATGCAAAAAATCCCCTAAAAACAATAAGTAGCATTTCCTAGGCTTTTATCCCAAAAGCACTTTTTAAAATATACTAAAAATTTTTTTGACAAAACACTTGACAAATCGTTGTTTATGTATTACATTACGATTCGTCAGAGGGGACAAAACCCGATGACCAGATGCGAAAGCATCTGTGGGGACCAGAGGTTCAGACTCCCTCCTACATTCTCTCTCCTCTGGACTCTGGGCCCCAGAAACAAGTTTAGAGTGTCCAATTTCTTTTTCTCCTTTCCTTCCTTTCGGGACACTCGGAAATACCGCCGGCAACGGCGGTATTTTTTACAAAAAACTTGACAAAGCACAAAAACGGCCATAATATTAAGCCGCTATGAAAAAACAAAAATTTACTTTACATACACATACGCGCGGATTTGACGGTCGTTCAACCCCAGCACAGATGATTAAACAGGCAAAGTCGCTTGGGTTTGAAGCGATTGGTTTCTCGAACCACTTTATTATACACCCTGAAATTTATTTTACGAATTTCTATCCGGTGGCACTGGCACGTGGCTACGACAGGATTTATAATTATAATTTCCGCGAAGCAATTAATAAATTTGTTCCGCATTATTCAAAACTGGAACATATTGCTGGTTTGGAAAAAGACATAAAAATACTACGTGGGTTGGAAGTTGATTTCTTTCCAAGCGCCGAATGGGAAAAGGATTTTAAGCGCGCAATAAAAATATTGCAACCAGACTATGTTATTGGGGCGGTACACTTTGTTGAATACAAGGGGCAGTTGCGTAACGTACACGATATCGCACGGGCAGAAACAAAAGACCAAAACGTAATGTTAAAAAAATATTGGGAAAAATTGGGCGATGCCGCAGAATCGGGTTTATTTACATGGTTGGCACACCCAGACTTACCAAAAAAATTAAATTTGGGTATGAATTATATCGATTGGCACCCATATGAAATGACTGCTAAGAATAAAATAAAAGCGTCCCAAACACCAATTGAATTTAATACATCGTTAAAGGACAACCGTATGACAACCGTCAATGCGCATCGTTCTGATATTCCATTGCTGATTTCAGATGATGCACATAGCGCAAATCAAATTGGTCGTGATTTTGATTTAGCACGCAACGAAATCGAAAAAGCAAATCTTACAAAAAATCTGCTATCACTGGAAAAAATACTTGAAATTGCGGATAAAAGAAGATAAACTAAGCCCGCTGGGTAATCAGAACTGATTAAGTAATGGTGCATTTTGGTCCCATTATCGATAAGGATTCTGTTCATATCCGGCACCGAAAAACCAAAAAAACATAAGGAAAACAAAAATGGCAAGAGCTGGTGCAAAGCGTAGCACACGCAAGTTGAAAATCGGACGTTCATTGGGCGTCAACCTGTGGGGTCAGGCAAAATCCCCATTTAACAAACGTAAATATAAACCTGGTCAGCATGGTCCAACATCACGCGGTGGCAATTCATCTGATTATGCAAAACAGATGCGTGCAAAGCAGACACTGAAGGGATATTATGGCAACGTTGGTGAAAAGAAATTCCGCGCATATTATTTAGAAGCAGATAATATGAAGGGCGACACACCTGAAAACTTAATCGGTTTATTGGAACGCCGTTTGGATGCAGTTGTATATCGTGCAAAATTGGCACCAACTGTATTTTCATCACGTCAGTTAATCAGCCATGGTCATATTTATGTAAATGGCAAACGTGTTAAAATTGCATCTTATCGTGTTAATCCAGGCGATGTTATCACAGTCAGTGAAAAAGCAAAACAAATGCCATTGGTTGTATTGGCACTGGAATCTGCAGAACGCAACTTTGCAGACTATGTTTCTGTTGACAGCGCAAACTTCACAGCAACATTCGTTCGCGTTCCTGCATTCGAAGATGTTCCGTACCCTGTTCAGATGTTCCCTGAATTGGTCGTCGAATTCTATTCCCGTTAATAGACGGAAAGTGGAAGATAAAAAATCCTGCAACCGCAGGATTTTTTATTTATTTTTTATTCATCTTTGTTTTATTCATCCAGCGCCAAAATAAACACACCCAATTCATTTGCACGTTTTATAACCGCAGGTTTGTTCACAACAAAACATGTTTTTGTATTCACAACAATCCCACGCAAATGCGCCGCATGTACCGCATTGACCGTATCAACACCAATCGCAGGTATATCGATACGCAAATCCTGACCCGGTTTTGTCATTTTTGCAAAAACACCGCTGGATTTACGTTTCTTGGCGCGCATTTCAACAACACGTTCCAGCATACGAGCGGTACCTTCTGCGGCTTCGACTGCGATAACCTGACCATCGACGACAACTGATGCGCCAATATCTGCAGCACCGATTGTATGCGAAACCTCAATCGCGCGTTCGATATTTTTCATATCTGACTTCGATGGTTTTGCGCGTGTTTGAACACCAGATTTTTCAAACGCCAATTCAGGCGCCAAATCTTGGGCCGCAACAATTTCAAAACCCTGCCCCTCTAAAACCTTATTTAATGCGACCGCCATGGAATCATACCCCCGTTGATGTTTCATTATTTTTAACAATGTACGAAACGTCCAAAAATCCGGACGTAAATCAGATAAATTTGGATGCCCCAACGCGCCAACGAATGTCATTTTTCGTATTCCACGACGCTTAAATTCACGTATTGCGCGGCCACCACCCCCAAGACGAACAACCATATCCGGCGATAGACGCGAATCATAAAAATTTTTGAGACCAACAACAAACACATCCCAACCAGCAGCACGCAATGCATCACGTGTAAAAAACGGCAAATCCAATGCGCCTGCAACCAATGCAATTTTATTATCTGATTTTTTTCTTGTCATGCGTTATATGGTACGAATAAATCGGACTGGAATCAAGTCTGATTTTATGATAACATTTTATTAAATTAATAATAGGTTAATAAAATGAAAAGACTATCTTATGTTGCAATAACAATTGCAACAATTAGCGCCGCGGATGCGTCGTACGATGCAAAAAGGTTAAAAAACGAAATTTCAAGTGGGCTTGATATTTTAACGGCTGAAATTGTTTACGACAAAATTGAAGAACCTGCCCCGGGCGAATTGGGCAAGGAAGTATATCAGATCGCGGGCGCCGTACAATCTGATGATGTAAAAATGTTTATTCCAACATCAATGTATGTACGTATGGGTGCAGGCCTGAATTTAGGATTTGCGACCGACAAGGCACAATTTAACAACGAAGAATTTGAAAGTTCTGGCAGTTGGACCACACAGATTGGTTTGGGTTGGAATTTGTCTTCGTATGTTAGAACCGAAATAGACTTTCAAAATTCAACATTTAAATTTTCTGACCTTGAAGGAATGCAGGCGACATATAATACAATTGGCGGAATGCTGTATTTCGATTTTGCACGCAGATACGTTCAAAATGGCGATATAACAAAACGCAGAACATTTGTTCCTTTTATGGGTATTGGCGCAGGACTTGGCGCATACGAATTCCAAGGGATCGATGGGGCCGACGGTGCTGTTATCGCTGCACCACGTGCAACCTTGGGTTTTAATGTTTCAATAAATGATTTAATCGGAATTGATATCGCATATCAATATCAGATGATGATTGGCAATGGTTTTGGATGGGGCGCAAATAACGGTGGTGTTGATAATATTAGTAATATAATGGCATCAATTCGCGCAAACTTCTAAGACAAAAAAACTGGGGGAATTATTATGAAATTTAAGTATATGTTGATAGCAATATCCATGATTCCAATGGCTGCAAATGCCGCGATTCCATATCGTACTGAACAAGTAAAAATGCCAACAACACAAAATGATGACGAAGCCTTTGCGAGCATGCACCGCTTCTATATCGGCGGGGCATATAATTTCGCAATGTGGAACAGTTACACCAATGACAAAGGATTAAGTATAACGGGTAAAAATTCTTATAATTTTGAAGGCTATGCGGGCATTCGCGTGTACGACACATTCAGAATCGAAGCAAACTATATCCGCACAAATGCAGAATATAACAAATTAACACTGACTGGCGACACTGTATTCTTGAACGCAATTTGGGATGCACGTATTGACAGCATGTACAGACTGTTTCGCAGTCAATATTTTATCCCATACGTTGGAATGGGTGCAGGATTATCTTGGAACAGTGCTGATAACGGTGTAAAAATAGGCACGAAGATTTCACCTGTCGTTGCAGCAATGGCCGGCATCGGAATTGAATTCAATGAAATTTTCGCACTCGATTTCGGTTACAGATATTTTTACATGTTTAACCCAGAAGTTGATTTGATATCTAATCTAAATCCGACATCACACCAATTCCGTGCGGGCGCACGTATCAGTTTCTGATGAATAACACAAAAAGATGTCCGTTTATTGAAAAATGCGGCGGCTGTAAATTTGATTTTACGGCCGCAGATTATCACGATAAAAAATTATCAGAAATAAAGAACATACCAACAACAGATATGCCGATTTGGTTAACATACGGTAACCGCAGGCGTGCAGATTTCTGCTTCACAGACAATCAATTTGGATTTTATGAACGCGGAACAAAAAACATAATACCGATTGACAGCTGTCCAAACCTGCTGCCTGATATAAACGATATACTGCCATATGTATCGAAATTACCATGGATTGGTGCAGGATCGTGCCTGATAACAAAATGCGAAAACGGTATAGATATTGCAATATCATCGTCCGTACCATATTTTACACCCGAATTTCGTGATGCAGCACAAAAGATTCCCGCCATTCGTATTTCATGGAATGATAAAATCATAAAACAAACAACGGTACCAATTATAAAATTTGAAGACAAAGAAATCGAGTACCCCGTTGCAGCATTCTTGCAACCCAGTGTTACAGGTGCAGACACATTACGTAACATGGTCAAGGAACATACGAATAGCGCCACAAAAATTGCGGACCTATTTTGCGGATTAGGCAACTTTACGTTTGTTACAAACGCAGACGGATTTGATGTAGTCGGAACCGGCACAAAACGTGATTTGTTCAAAAATCCACTAACCACTGGCATGTTGAAACAATACGACTGTGTAATTATGGATCCACCACGTGCCGGCGCGTTCGAACAATGCAAAACCCTTATAAAAAGCGACGTCCAACGAATTATTTACGTATCCTGTAACCCGAACACATTTTTACGAGATAAGAAGTTACTGAATAACGGTGGATATAAAACAACAAAAATTATACCCATCGATCAATTTGTTGGCAGCGCACATTGGGAAATATTTGCAATTTTTGATAAAGAATAACTTCTAACTTGAAAACCTAATCTTTTTATGTTATGTTTATGCATGAAAAGACTTTGGTTCCCCAATATAGGGGCGGGCTGTTAAGGATGACAAGTCGGGGCGTTTTATAAACGTCTGAATGTACATTGCGAACTGATTTATCGCGATGAACCAATCAAAACAAAAAAAATTAAGCTACTAAAAAGTGTGCAAGGTGTAACACGTATGTTTTTACGTATCATGCACTTGCTTTGATTGCAAAGGGGGAATTTGTATGAAATATAAAAAAATCTTTCCGTACGTACTATCAATTGCGATAATGCTGCCGATTACAAATATTGGGGAATCAACAGAAGAAAAACAAAATTTTAAAGTCAAAGTAAAAAACAAACCGATATTGCCAAAAATAATCGAATCTTATCCACATGGAAACGATGTTGTATATGTCTATGATAATGGCGCTGAATATAAACGTAGTGGCGGCACGCGTGCCTGGCGAAACTTTAACCCAGGCAACATCCGTTATTCACAGTTGGCGCGCGAAAGTGGCGCCATCGGCAAGGCCGGCGGTTTCGCAGTATTTCCAGATGAAAAAATTGGAATTCAGGCATTAAAAAACCTGCTGATGTCCGATGCGTATAAAAATCTTACCATCGAAGCAGCAATCAATAAATATGCACCACCACACGAAAATGATACAGAACATTATAAAAGATACATAAAGTCAAATACCGAAATTAAATCAGGCACAAAAATTTCACAATTAAATGCTGAACAAATGGCTGATTTAATAAAGTTTATAACAATAATAGAAGGCTGGAATAGCGGGACAGAAAAGATTATCACGTATGCGGATACGTTAAAAAATGTAAAGGTATTATAATCAATAAAAAAAACGCCGACCGGCGTTTTTTTTATTGCGATATTTTATGCTTTATTTCACGAATCCGAGCCAATATTTCACGCAAATCAGCATCTGTTGCGGCGACAGGTGCCTTGTTATTAACCTCATCCGCGAGGACGATACACAACGTTGCCAACAAGGAAGTTTCCGGCAGAGGGCCAATTTTATCCAATATTTCACGCGCACGCGCATCAACCATGCGCCCCAATTCAATCAAACGCGATTCCTGACCGTCTTCGCAGCCCATAGGATAGTTTTTATTTACAATCGGTATTGAAACAACGCTCATTTCTTTAAACTTTCCAGTATAGATATTGATTTATCAATCATTTCTGTGGCACGTGCATTCTTATCGCGCAATGAACGTACCTGCTCGGTCAAGATGGCAACTTCTAAATCTGTTTGCTTGCCAGCATGTATCGCTGTACCACGAAGACGGGCGGCAGCATCCTCTAATGATGCCAATTCTTGAAAAATTTGTTGTTTTATATCTGCCATGTATGCATATTAAGATATTTTTTATATGCGTTCAACCCCAAAATGTGATATAATGGTCGCATGTATTGTGGGGGATAGATTATATGAAAACAAAAATCATTTATATTTCAGGCAACGAAATCTTTGAAATGGCGGAAATCCGCGCTGCTTTTGATGAAGTGCGCAGTGCACTGGGACTGGATAAGGATACGATTTTATTTGGTGTGCCCGTTGATAATGACAATGCACTGTCAAATGTAGATTCTATCAAAGAAACAAAAACAATCACATCCGTACAGACAATCGATTCAGAACCTGTTGAATTTATTGAAGAAACAGAGCAAGTCGCCGAAATTACCACAACTGAACACGAACCAGAAATTATAAATGAAGTGTCCGAATCGAATAATCCTGAATTCATTGAAGAAGAAACAGAAGCAGCAGCCCCACAACAAGAACAATCTGAAAAAGTTATCCCAATTCTATCCGTACTGGCAAGCAAGACAATCGAACCAGATCCAGTCAACGAAGATATGACAGACGATATAGAACCTAAAAAAACTGAAACCGAAGAAACGTTTTTTTCAGAACCAGAAATTGTTACAGATATCAATATAACATCTGAAATTTCTGCGCCGGTTATTAATGACAATCAGGTTGAAATCGAAAAAACAACGATTGTAAATATGATTGAAGAACCTGCCCCTGTCGCGCAGCAAGAAAAAACAATCGAAGAATTGCTTGAAAGCATGAAACCATTACGAGAAGATATTGCTGCAGAAGAAAATATGATATCAGATGATGCCCCCATATCTGATGAAGATAATTTTCTGGATGCGGAAACGGATGCGACACTCGAACAGCTGGCGTCCGAATTCGCACAAAACGAAGATAAAATTATTATACCCGAAAAAAGTCAGCCACAGGGAAAAATTGGCAAATTAAAAAATATTCTTCCGTTTAAAAAGGCAAAGCGCGATGACAACAGCCTGATGGGTGATTTGTTTGGCTGGGCTGGAATCGCAGCAAACGATGACGATTTTGCAATACCAGGATTCTTTGCAAATGCAGGTCAAAAAAAACAGGGTGCATAATAAATTATGGACACAGGATCAATTCTTAGATTACTAAAAAATTCTGGGTTTCATAATCTGAAAGTTGACTCTCAATTCGTTTACATGGAAGATCCTTCTTGCATTCTGCGCGGATTCGAGGATTTTGTAGGCTACGCATGGATTTTTGTTACAATTATAACAGGAATACTGTTGGTCGGATGGGCAATCGCACTTATTCGCGGTGCAAAAATTTCTGATTTGGGCGAAAATATAAAATACCTTGTACTAATGTTTGGGGTGTTATCATTGGCATACCCAATAATGAACGTCATATTTGGTTCTGATATGTTTGCTAGTGGATGCAAAACAATTTCTGTACCTATTGAAGAAGTTAATGAGCTGCTTGAACAGCGCAAGAAAGAATTTGATAAATATAACGAATTTGAAGAATTTGAGATTATTGATATTATTGATTCTGGCGTAACAATACCCACAGAAGAATTAATGTAAATTTTACTATTTCTCGAAAGATGACATTAACCATAAATTTGATTCCGCAAGCGAGAATATATTCCCACTTCTAGTTACGAGCAAATGGTCAATTAATCTTATACCTATTGAATTCAACGCATAATGTAACACAGTGGTTACCGCAGTATCAGCTTCTGAAAAGGAATTTTCAGAACAAGGGTGATTATGTACCAATAAAACTGCGGATGCGTTTAAATTCAATGCACGTGAACAAATTTCACGCACATAAATCGATGTTTCATCGACAGTACCACGAGAATGAACTTCGTCTGATATAAGACGCATGTCGCTGCCCAGGTATAAAACATGCGATTCTTCGACTGTTTTTCCCATCGCCAATCTGCGACAATATTCACGCATAAATTTTTCATCTGATAAATACGTTTCTGATTTTGTACGTTCGGAATATGAAATCAAATCAAGACTGTGAAATAATTTTAATAGAATTGCTGTATTACGACCAACGCCATCTATTTTGACCAGTTCTTCAAACGGTGCATGTAAAACAAAATAAATACCACCATAATGTTCAATCAATTTTCGTGCCAAAACACGAACGTCGCAACGCGGGATAGAATATGTTAACAACAATTCCAACTGTTCGCATTCCGTCAATTTGTCCGATAAAAATTTTTCTTTTAATCGTTCACGATGACCAGTATGAAACAGCAAGTCTGTTTTTGACATTATTCACGAACCATCTTTTCTGTAAATATAACCGCACCATCTTCGGTGATGCCGATTGTATGTTCCCACTGAGCAGATAAACCACCATCTACTGTACGCGCTGTCCAACCGTCTGCATCAATTTTACATTCTGCAGATCCAGTATTAATCATTGGTTCAATTGTAAAAACCAAACCTGGAACCATCTTTACCTTGTCCCAGCGTTTATCATAAAAATGGTAGATTTGTGGATCATCATGCATAACCTTGCCGATACCATGTCCAACAAAATCACGCGATATTGAAAAGCCATGCGGTTTTACAACCGCTTCTATAGTTTTTCCAATTTCTGATAGCGGAACACCAGGGGCACAAATTGAAATCGCTGCATTTAGCGCATCTTGACACACCTGAACCAACTTACGCGCCTGTGGGGACACTTTGCCAATCATAAACATACGCGACGCGTCGCCGTGAAACCCCTTGAATTCGGCCGTTAAATCAACATTTACGATATCGCCATCTTTTAAAACAACATCATCGCTGGGGATTCCATGTACAATAACATCATTTACAGATGTGCAGATATTTTTTGGATATCCCTGATAACCCAAATCGGATGAACGGGCGCCGTTTTCTTTTAAAAACATAGCAACCATTCTGTCTATTTCACCAGTCGATATTCCCGCCTTAATATGCGGTGATATAAAATCAAAACAACGCGCAACAATGTCGCCAACCGCACGTAAACGTTTAAAATCCTTGGGTGCATATACAGATGATATCATTTTTAATTCCTTCGTTTTATCGCCAATCGTGCGGCACGTGCCGATAATTTTAATGCAAAATCACGCACTAAAACCTCACCCGGCATGCCAGTAGTTCGCAATTGACGTTCAAGTTCATTTAGACGTATTAAAACCGATGTTATTTCTGATTCAGACCATATTTTTATTGCAGTCTTAAATTTTTCTTCAACCTTCCAAAACAAACGCGGTAACTGACCATTCACAACCGCAGTTTGCAATTTCTTGAAATGAGAATCTAATACGCGGATTAACATATTTGGTTCCTTGTTATCATATAACAACCTATCCAACGCCATCATCGTTTGTGGAATATGTCCTGCTGTTAACGAATATATAAAATCATCCATGTCCGCCGCACCCGTATCAGGCAAACATTTTTCAACATCTGTTAATTCAACGATACGCTTATCATCAACATATAAGGCAATCTTTTTTAGGAACCCGCGTGTAATTCCCCTATCCCCACCAAGATGCGATGTCATATACGCCATTGCATCTGGGGTTATTTGCTGAATTCCAGCAGACGCAGATAATTCGTTTCTTATTAATGTTGCCAACGTTCGGGCATCGTCTGTATAACACGCTAATGCGGCCATATCATCTGCGCCTTCGAACAAGGAACGCAATCCTCCGCCCGCACGCAAATCACCCGATGTAACAATAACCGTTGCACACAATCCAGAATGCGATACCAATTCTGCAATAATTTTGGCACAAGAATCGCCCGCATTTGAAATCATTACCATTTTACGACCACCAAACATTGATGGCATACAAGCCTCTGCAAAAAGAGCATCTTGCTTTTCACGCAAATCATCGGAATCCAGCGCAAATAAATTATCTTTTTCAATCCCCAGTTTTTCAATTGCCAAATCACAATATTCATCAACCTGACCCGCATCAGGGCCATATATCAAAACTGCACGAATTTTCTCAATACCGGATTTAAAATCGGAATCACGCCACTTCATTACTTATCACTTCCCGCTGTGGAATATTTATGCGTTTCAGCAATTGCACGCGCGCTTATCTTTTCTGCCAAAACGCGTATCGTGTTTTGAACCGCATTATTATATGATGCATTCGACGCAACCAGATAACGCACAAAGGTATATGATTCAGACGCCGTTTCTGTACCTGTTGCGATATCTTTGCCATTTACACTTAATCGGTATGTTGCTGACAATGATACTTCCTGCCATGATGCATCACCAGTTTGTTCCAACGCCTTGTACTGAGTAACCGGATTGTTTAGCATAACGGTTAGTGTATATTTTGCATTCTGTTCACGTTGGCCACCAAATTTTGCCCATAATACATTACGTAAATCAATTCCATTTATGCCACTGATTGGCGCAACGTAAATATCAGTATCTGTGCCTGAAAACATCGGTGTAAAACCACAGCCAAATATACACAAAGAAATTACGATTAATAAAATTTTTTTCATTTTTTCTGTTTTCCTGTTGCAATTTATTTCTATATTACCTAGACTTTTTATAAATCGCAAGGGGGAATGATGAATATTTTTATCATGATTTTAGTTTTCTTGTTTATGGCGGGCTATTACATGCTTGGTACCCCCAATCAAAAAATAGAACAACACGATACAGAATATGCAATTACGCAGTCTGATTTACGTGCAGTTGCACAATGCGCTGCGACTGCACATAATATGCAAATTAATGGCGCAGTATTTGAAGATATATGTATCGAACAAAACAACGTTATCAGTCAATTTATTTGCCTTGATAAACGATTACGTGTTACCCCATGCGAGGTGGCAAAGAATAAAAAACCACAATATAGCTATATAATCACTGCAACTGCACCAATTGACGATTCTGAACACAATAAAATGATGGAGATTATGGAAAATTATTATTCAGAATCTGGTACGTTTGGCATATTCCAAGACGGCACAATTATGTCCGGGGGAACCACAACAAAACGAATTGTCCCAGCAGAATTGATTAAACAATTAGAACTGCAAAATGGTCAGCTGGTATATCTGACACAATATGATTTACCAGATACGAGCACAGAATACAATACAACGCCCGTACCTGATATAATTTGCCCCACAGGCACAGCAAAAGCATATCGTTTTGGACGTTGGCAATGTATTGGTATCAACATCAAAACAGATTGTGGTGGCGATATGATTTGGGATTCAGATATTTCAGAATGCGTTCCTGATGAATCAAGAAAACCACTATGCGCAGATACACAGACCGCTGTTATGGTTGATGATGTTTGGGAATGTATTAACCCATTCCCTGAAAAGGCATGCCCTACAGATATGATCGCGCGATTGAATTATAATATA
The DNA here is from genome assembly GCA_017546085.1 of Alphaproteobacteria bacterium. Taxonomy (GTDB): domain Bacteria; phylum Pseudomonadota; class Alphaproteobacteria; order Rs-D84; family Rs-D84; genus Enterousia. The sequence continues at coordinate 32,830 of JAFYXQ010000027.1, forward strand.
CTTGAATGGGAATGTGTTGTCGATCCAAACAAAACCAAGGATTCAAAAAAATGCAATACAGTTATTAGCGATGCCATTTATGGCGTCTTAGGAACAACATTGCGTGTACCGCAATCATCGTGCACAAATTGTGAACGATTGGTTACAGATATGGAAACGTGTGTTTCATATTGCGTACCAGATGCAACCAAGGTTAATTCACCTGAATGCTATCCAGGGAATGTGCGTGAATGCAGCGGTTCAAATCGCGCATTCTATTTTGGATTTCCAAATCGCAATTATATCGCAAACATCAAAGATTTTGCGGATGTTACGATACCGCTCGATAAATTACATTCACAAAACAGAAAATTTAACTGCCTTGATTGTGGCGACGGCGAGATAAATGACGCGTTATCCAAACCGCCTTTTGTCGCCGTATGTAAATAAAAAAAGCCCGAACGGGCTTTTTTTATCGCTGACGTTGAATTTCATATAACATATTTAATCTATCATATGTATCGCGTGTTAATTTACGCAAGGCAATTAAATCCCTGTTCATATCACCAATACAGCGGCCTGCCTGACCGTATATTTTACGATTAGAATGATTTTCAGCCATATAAACTTCACAATAGCGCATACGGCGTACCAAATCATCCATCTTTTGATTGTATTCACGCAAAGCTTCTTCTAAAAATTTTATCTGTTGTTCCAGTGTCATTATATATTTTCCATGTTATTTTACACCAATAATAACACACAAAAACATTTTGTCAATATAAAATTATAAATATATGGGGGACCTTGCCCCCATATTCACATCAAATATAAATCCAACAGGATTTATTCTGCGCGGTTATATGCCCCCTTGTCCAGTAAATCACGGACAGCAAAATGCTTAACCTTTTTAGCGGATGTTGTTGGTAATTCTTCTTCGGTAATTGCAAAATGGCGAACCCATTTATATTGCGCAATCGCTAGGTTTGATTTTTTCAACAACATTGTAACACGGGCAACTGTGGTACCCGGCTTTACCTGAAAAACCGCAAAAGGTACTGTTTTATCCTTAATCACGTATTCAAAAACAGCTGCGTTTAAGATTTCATCATTTTGCATATATAAATCTTCGAGTTCATCTGGATATACATTTTTACCGCTATCCAAAACAATTACTTGTTTTTGACGCCCCTTGACAGTCAGACGGCCAAATTTATCCAAACATCCCAAATCGCCTGTTTTAAACCAGCCACCTTCGAATGCATCTGCATTCGCTTCGTCATTTCCGATATATCCAGGCATAACCATATTGCCACGAACCCAAATCTCGCCAACACCATGTTTATCAGGGTTGTGAATCTGTAAATCGTTACCCATTAATGGCCCCGCATAATACATCGAACCATTTGCCCTGCGAAATGCAAAGTTAAAGTTTGCCGGCCCGCATGTTTCGGTCAACCCGTAGCAATCACCAACAACAAAACCCATATTTTCATAGAATTTGCGTATCGATGTTTTCAGGGTTGCACCCGCAGAAACCAAAACCTTGGTATTACCACCAAACGCATCATGCACAGGTTTTGTAACCTTGTCCACCAATTTACCCAACCCAATGGAACGCAATATTTTTCGCATTGATACAATTATACGCATCAATGTCCAAACATGTTTATCCCTTGCACTATCTACGATTTTCTTATGGAACACTTCCCAAATACGTGGAACCGCAGGAATAACTTCTGGTTTATACTGTTTAAAATCCTTGATAAATTCTTGGGGCTTTAATATTGGTTGTAATAATAGTTTCCCCTGCAAAGCAACGGGTACAATTATGTTAATTACAACACCGTATATATGATATAATGGCAAGAATCCATAAAATGTATAGCCTGGTAAAATTACATCCTTGTAAAACTGGGCACCGTCCGATAATGAAATCAGATTATTATGTGTTAATCCCACAACCTTTGGATTACCAGTTGAACCAGATGTAAATGATAATTGCGCAATATCGGAACGATCTGTATCCGCCATGACAAATTCATTTTCGTCCGTGTCATCAATGTTTTCAATATCAAACATTTCGCATGGCGCATCAGAAATAAACAAATCTTTCTGTGCCAGCAATAATTTACAATCCGTCCGTGTCATCATGTTTATATGTTCAGATGTTTGCAAACCTGTATCCAACATTAACACGCGCGCGCCCTGTGATGCCGCAGCAAAATATGTGCGAACAAAATCAGGTGTGTTTCCTGATAAAATACCGACAGTGTCCCCCTTCTTGATACCAAAACGTTTCGCGAGTAAAACAGCACGTTGTTTTACCTTCTTTAATAATTCTGCATAGTTTTCGTTCTGACGTACAAAGAAAATACTGTCCTTGTTCCGGGAACATACATCTTGCAGCATTTCATAGATGTTTTTTATCATAATTATACTCTTAATTAAAATTAAAGTACCCTGCCCCACCATGGGACAGATATATTGAATATATACATATTTCATAGGAAAAACAACCTAATAATAACCAGCTGCACGATTCGTGCGACAAACAATATATAGTTAATGATTCGCATATTTGTTACTATATTTTGTAAAAATGTCCACAAAACGAATCATAAAAAGACATAAAATAATATGTTTTTTGACACAAATCCTATATTCGTGTTGATTTACCGATTCTGTTTTTTCGCTGTAACGTGCAGAAAATCCGTCTTTTCAAAAGTAAAGCAAAAAATAAAAAAAAATGTGTTTTTTATTTGTTGATAGTATTCTTACAAAACTATATATTGTTATCGAAACAAATAAAAAACCACTATATGTTGTGTTTTCAGAATAAAGTTGAGGTACAAAAATGTCAGAAACACAAAATGAAATCAAAATTCAAATCACACCAACACTTACAACGCGTTTGGTCGCGGTACAAAAACGCAGTGGTGAAACAGTGCCTTTTGATTCGAAAAAGATTTTTGAAGCGATAAAAAAGGCAGTTGCTGTTACAACTGAAATTTCAGATGTAGAGGTTGTAAAAATCACCCAAGATGTTTTAAAAAGACTCGATGATAAATATGCAGACAAAACACCAACTGTTGAAAATATTCAGGATACTGTTATTCAGGCCTTGATGGATGCGCGTGCATATAAAACAGCAGAATCATATATTATATATCGTCAAAAACGCACTGAAATTCGCGAATCTATGGTCGATGCAGTTGATATTATAGAAGGATACGTAGGTGGTTCAAATTGGCGTGTTAAAGAAAATGCAAATGTCGGTTATTCCATCGGTGGACTGATTTTGCGTACCAGCGAACGCGTTACCGCGGAATACTGGCTTAACCTGTATCCGCGCGCGGTTGCTGAGGCACATAAAACAGCCGCTGTTCATATCCATGATTTAGGTTGGTTAACCGGATATTGCGCAGGTTGGTCATTGCGCGAATTGTTGTACGAAGGTTTTAATGGTGTCCCAGGGTATCTACAATGCGAACCGGCAAAACATATGGCAACCGCTGTTTCACATATGGTGAACTTCTTGGGGACACTGCAAAATGAATTTGCAGGCGCACAGGCATTTTCATCCGTTGATACGTATCTGGCACCATATGTCAGAATCGATAATATGTCATATGCAGATGTAAAAAATGCAATGCAAACATTAATCTTTAACTGTGCGGTGCCATGTCGTTGGGGGACACAGACACCATTTATTAATTTCACATTCGACTGGACATGCCCAGAAGATTTGAAGAATCAACATCCTTTTATTGGCAAGAAACCCGTGGATTTCACATATGGGGATTTACAGCCTGAAATGGATTTAATTAACCGTGCCTTCTTGGACGTCATGACAGAAGGTGATGCACTGGGGCGCCCATTTACATTCCCAATTCCAACATATAATATTACACCTGATTTCCCATGGGATCACCCAAATGTAAAGCCATTGTTTGATTTGGCAGCAAAATATGGTATTCCAAACTTCCAGAATTTCCTGAATTCTGATTTGAATCCGACAGATGTTCGTTCAATGTGCTGCCGTTTGCGCTTAGATGTTCGTGAATTGCTGAAACGTGGGGGCGGATTATTTGGTTCTGCCGAAAAAACAGGTTCAATCGGTGTTTATACAATTAATTTGGCACGCTTGGGATATATACACCGCGGTAACCGTGAAGGACTATTTACAGAATTGAAACGTTTACTTGATTTGGGACGCGATTGTTTGGAAATCAAACGTGATATCATTTCCAAGAACATGGAACGTGGCTTGTATCCATTTACAAAACGTTATCTTGGTGATTGGAGCCATCATTTCTCGACCATTGGGGTAAATGGCGCAAATGAAATGGTTCGAAATTTCACAGGCGACCGTGAAAATATTGCAACACCAATGGGTAAAAAGTTGGTCTTGGATGTGATGGACTTTATCCGCGACAATTTGGCAAATTATCAAGAACAAACTGGCAATCTATACAATTTGGAAGCCACACCAGCAGAGGGGTGTTCGTATCGTTTTGCAAAAACAGATAAGAAAAATTTCCCAGATATTATTACTGCTGGAACACCTGATGCGCCATATTACACAAATTCGACACAGTTACCAGTAAGCTTTACCGACGATCCATTTGTTGCACTTGAACATCAAGAAGAATTACAGCGCAAATATACCGGCGGAACAATGTTACATCTGTATTTGGGTGAACCTGTGTCCAGTGGTGATGCGGCACAGAAAATCGTACGTACGATTTTTGAAAATTACAAGGTGCCATACATGACATTAACCCCGACTTTTTCCATCTGTCCAAAACATGGATATTTGCCGGGCAAACATGAATTCTGTCCAAAATGCGACGCTGAACATGCTGCAAATCAAGACAACAAACAAGACAATGCATAACAAATCAGAAATAAAACGAAAGGGAGGAATTAATTATGATGAATAATGCACAAAGAACACCATGCGAAATTTTTTCACGTTCAATGGGATTTATCAGACCAGTATCTAACTTTAACGTTGGAAAATATTCTGAATTTTGTGAACGTAAAACATTTACAGAATCAAACTGCATTTCCACCGGTCAAAGACATTCTGATTTGTTAAAGAAAGCAGCGTAATAAAATGCGTGAGATTCAAATTGGGGGATTAGTTTCGTTTACCACAATTGACTATCCAGGAAAATTGGCTGCGGTTTTATTCTTGGTTGGTTGTCCGTTGCGGTGCACGTATTGTTCTAATCCCCATTTATTATCCCCAGGGGACGGAGAATATGATCCTGAACGCATAATTGAATGGTTACAGGAACGTATTGGCAAACTCGAAGCGGTTGTTTTTTCTGGGGGCGAGGCATTAATGCAATCAGATGCCACAATTAATTATATGAAACGCGTACGTGATTTAGGGTTTAAAATTGGACTGCACACCAACGGATTTTACCCCGAAATATTACAACGGGCATCTGAATATATTGACTGGATAGGGCTTGATTTCAAAGCCACGTCTGATAAATACCCTGATTTAACAGGACAAAATATCGCATATAACAATATGATACGCAGTTTGGACATTTGGCGCGCCACACAAAAACCCTACGAAGTTCGCGTTACATGTGATCCACGATACGTGGACAAAGACGGCATAATGAAAATTGCGAATATATTGGCTGAAAAACATGTGCAAAATATCGCGATTCAGAAATACGTTCCGCACTTTGAATCCGATGACAATAAAACAACCGAAGCAATGCGTAATGAAATCTTTGCAGATACGCAATTACGCAACAAAATAGATTCAATGTTTTCTTCTGTTATATGGCGGGAAAATTAAATAAAAACGCAGAAAAATAAAAATCTGCGTTATTTTTTTTAAAATCTAAAAAAAACACTTGCATTTATTCCCGCGACAGTATAATATTAACAACGCTTTGGGGTTGTAGCTCAGCTGGTTAGAGCGTCTGCCTGTCACGCAGAAGGTCGCGGGTTCGAGCCCCGTCAATCCCGCCAGTATTTACACCGTCGTTAGACGGTGTTTTTTATAAAAAAAACGCATCAAATGATGCGTTTGTAAAAAACTGCTATATTGCCCTTAGAATTTATAGCCAAGCCCAAGAGACATCCCGAGCGAAGAAGCCTTTATCTCAACATCCGTATCGTCTATCTCTGTCTTTGGTAAAAACGCGTATTCTAATACAGCATAAGAAAAGAAATGCTCAGAAATATTAAAATTGACCCCTGCGCCTAAATTAAACATAGCCGAAGAAAACTCTGTAGTACCTTCTTCTACATTTAGATAGCCTATTCCCAAACGAAAGAATGGCGATACGAACTTATTCTTATTAAGGAAGGTATCCAAAGTAAGACCATACGCACCAATACTATAGTCGGTGTCAGAGTCTCCGAATCCTCCGGCATCCGTATCCGTAGAATGATGTATCGCATTAAACCCAAGGCGCAAACTGTTGCCTATGTCAAAACCAAATAACAAAGATATATTATTCAATATATTATTATTGAAATTTAGTTCGGTTTCTTCTATTGAAAAATCGTCAACGCTTATTTTTGATGTTGTATATGAAAATAATGCCGTTTCCATCCCTATAAAAAAATCTACATTCATTTCTGTTTTGGGAACATATATTGTATTATTAAATTCTAATTCCGTTAAATCCTTCGATACAACGATAGTAGATGTTTTATTATCTGATGATTTTTTTGTTTCTGTTTCTGCAAACGCATTAGTTGAAATGCTTGCGCACAATCC
>JAFYXQ010000028.1 GCA_017546085.1 Alphaproteobacteria bacterium
CCGCTTTGCTTTTGCTAGATAATATTGCGCCTGTGATGCTGGTTGCTGTGCTTGTTGCCAACAGACCGGTACGCCAATTACCCATTTTTTTAGATTTTTTGTTCAGTTGATCTAATTCTGACTGTGCGTTATTTTCGGTTACGGCTGTTTGATATGAAGCATTAAATTTTTCGTATAATTCATTTATTTGGTCTGTTGTATATTTGGTATCTTCGGATTTATTTTTTTGTTTTATTTGATCTAAGATTTCCTGCAGAGAAGTTGCCGTGGCGTCGGTTTTCATTTTTAGCGCCCCTGACACGGTTGCCCCGGCGCCAGCCAATGTTCCGACCGATGTAACAGCTGTTGAAATGCCTGCCATCTTTCTTAAATCATTTAATTCGTCGTCGATGCCAACACATGCGGTATATGTTGCGCGTAACGCAGCATCTAATGATTCTTGGGAACCATATGCCGATGTTGCGCAGGCGAGTAATAGTGGCGCAATAAGTAGTTTTTGCATGTTAAAATTCCTCCCTTTTTTGATAATAAATAAAAACCGCAGTGTTTTATATCAAAGCGGTCAGGAGGTTCGAAACAATCAGAAGAATTGTGCTGCTTATTCAATATATTCACAAGCCCTCCTGACCATTTGGGTCAGGAGTAATTTCTCATACAATGAATAATATAAAAAACACGCCCAAATAATGGCGCGTCCCATATCATCCATAGACGCTTCTGAACGGGTTTCGATACCCCATAACCAAAACACCTGGTTACAAGGTGATTATACCATAAAGTGGGGATATTTTGAAATGAAAAATAGATTGTTTTTTGCGAATCGTTTTTAGGGTATGATATATGCTGCAATCCTTTATTTGTTTCTTGTAAAATCAACCTGTGGTTGTTTTGATTGACTGAATTATCTGGTTTATGAAATAATACATTTCGTGTGTGGTAAAAAATATAAAGGGAAAAAAATGGACTATCATAACGCGATATGGCAATCGATTGGTTGTATAGCAGATATGAATAATACCAGTTGTTCAGGTCTTGCAAAAATGTGTGGATTAGATGCAACAGTTTTTAATTATAGTAAACGTATATCTGTGTATGGTCAGCCAAGATGGATAAGTACAGCGACCCTTGCCAAGGTGCTGATAAAAACAAAGATAACACCCAAACAATTTGCAGAAATATTACAATCTTGTCTTGATAAGCAACAGGAAAAATAAAATCGCACATTGTATGGTCTATATCTTAGATAGTATAGAAATCACGATGGGTAAAAAAATATCGGGGATTCCCGATATTTTATACAAATAAGTCTTTTACAAATTGTGCGTGTTCGGTTATAAACTTGAATCTGAATTCCGGTTTTTTCCCCATTAGTTCAGAAACAATGGTGCGTGTTTTTTCGGTGTCTTCGGCGCCATCTTCTGTGCGTGGGGGCAGGTCAACACGAATTAATCTGCGTGTCTTGGGCGACATGGTGGTTTCCTTTAATTGATTTGGCATCATTTCACCAAGTCCCTTGAATCGAGATATTTCAATTTTTTTATTTTTGTATTTCCCATTTTTTAGGTTTTCGAGTTCTTCGTCTGTGTCGATATACATTGATTCGGTACCATGTGTCAATTTATATAACGGCGGGCAAGATAGATATAGGTGTCCCCCATATATTAATTGTGGCATACACTGATAGAAGAACGCCATTAATAGTGATGCAATATGGCTGCCGTCAACGTCAGCATCGGTCATGATAATTATTTTTTCATAACGTAATTTATCTTCGTTCCAATCTTTGGCTGTGCCTGCGCCGATGATATCAATTAAATCATTTAATTCTTTGTTTGCACCAAATCGCTCGTCAGAATTTGATACAACATTTAAAACCTTGCCGCGTAGGGGCATAATAGCCTGAGTAGCGCGGTCGCGAGCCTGTTTTGCGGTGCCGCCAGCAGATTCACCTTCTACAATAAATAATTCTGTGCCAGCAATACCATGCTTTGAACAATCTGCCAATTTTGCGGGCATACGAATTCGTTTGGTTGGGGTTTTGCGAGCAATATCTTTGACTTGTTTGGTCTTTATTCTGGCATTGGCAAGGTTTATTACAAATTCTAATAATGCGTTGGCGGTCTTTGGATCAGATGCCAAAAATATTTCCCATGGATCGCGTAATGCATTTTCTGTAAAACGTGCAACCTCTGGGTTGGATAATTTTTCCTTGGTTTGACCTAAAAACTGTGGTGTTTTGTAAAAGACAGATACAATTGCAGCCACAGAATCAAATACGTCGTCGCCAACAATATTTGATGCAGATTTATTATTTACCTTGTCCCCGTATGCTTTTAATCCCTTGGTAATTGCGGATTTAAATCCTGATTCATGGGTGCCACCATCAATTGTTGCAATCGTATTGCAATAGGATGAGAAGAATCCGTCATCGGATGCAGCGCCATTTTCGTCGGTTAAAAATGTTAGTGCCCATTCAACGCGGCCGCTGTCATCAGGAAAATCGACGGACCCGCTGAATATGCGTGGTAAAATGCGTGGTTTGGAATCCGTTTTTTCTGCTAAGAAATCTGCAACACCGTTCGGGTATAAGAATGTTTTTGTGGTTGGGATGTTCATATCCTCGGTTAATAATTCTGGGTTGCATTGCCAGTCTATTTTTACACCGCGGGATAGAAATGCCTTGGCACGTGCCATGCGATATATTTTTACAGGCTTAAAAGTAGCATTTGCGCCAAATATGTCGTCGTCAATTGTAAATCTGATTTTCGTTCCGTGTGCCTTGGTTGTGTCGCCACGTTGCATTGGACTTGTTGGGATGCCACGCGAAAATGTTTGACGCCAATTGTATCCATCTCGCGCAATATCCACAATCATTTCCGATGATAATGCGTTTACAACTGCAGAACCAACACCGTGTAATCCACCACTGGTTTTATAAACGTTGTTGTTAAATTTACCGCCAGAATGCAGGGTGGTTAAAATAACCTCTAATGCGGATTTGCCTGGATATTTTGGGTGTTCATCCACAGGTATTCCACGGCCATCGTCTGTGATTTCGATAGTTTTGGAATCAATTAAGTTTACGGTAATTTTCTTGGCAAAGCCAGCAACAGCTTCGTCAATCGAATTGTCCATAATTTCAATTGGCAGGTGATGCCATGCTTTTTCATCTGTGCCACCAATGTACATCCCAGGGCGCAAGCGTACTGGTTCAAGCCCTTCGAGTACTTGAATGTCTGATGCATCGTATGTGTTTGTTTTTCTTTCCGTCATAATGCTAATATTATTAGAACATTTTTAAAAATTACGCAAGCCCAAAGAATTTAAGCATAATTATTATTATCCTCTTGATTTTTTTATTTGGGCGCTTATATATTTGATATCAACTTAAATTACATGGACGTATAAAATGAATAAAAATCCTTATGAAGTTCTGGGGGTCGCACGTGATGCGAGTGATGCTGATATAAAAAAAGCATATCATAAGTTAGTTATGAAATATCACCCTGATAGAAACCCTGATAATAAAGAAGCTGAAGAAAAGTTTAAGGAAGTTAATAATGCGTTTGATATTTTAAAAGATCCGCAAAAGCGTGCTGCGTATGATAGATTTGGTGATGCTGCGTTTGCTGCGGGGAATGGTGCTGGCGCTGGGTTTGGTGGCGGAAATCCGTTTGGTAACGGTGCCTTTCATTTTGATATGGGGGGCGGTGCCGGTATGGAAGATATTCTGCGTGAAGCAATGCGTGGTTTCGGTTTCGGTGATTTTGGTGGTGGGTCGCAGCGTGGTGCGCCGCAACGTGGTGGACGTGATTTGTTAGATGAAGTTGTTATTGATTTAAAAGATGCTTTTTTCGGAAAAACACATACTGTGAAGTTTTCAAGTAATGTGGAATGTGAAAAATGTCATGGGCATGGTACTGCAGATGGAAAGCCTGCGCCAATTTGTTCGCGTTGTGGGGGTAGCGGTTTTATTCAAACACGTCAGGGATTTTTTGCAATGGAAACACCATGTCCAGAATGTAATGGTTTGGGGCGTAAAATTGCAAAAAAATGTAGTGAATGTGATGGAACGGGTGTCCAGAATAAACAGCGTACATTGGAAGTAAAAATTCCGGCAGGAATTGAAGATGGTGCGCGTTTGCGTCTCGCAGGGCAGGGTGAGGCCGGTGTAAATGGTGGGGCTGCTGGGGATTTTTATTTGGATATTCGTATCCGGCCTGATAAAAAATTTGAACGCCGTGGAAACGATTTGATTATGCGTGTAGATGTGCCGTTTACGACACTTGCGCTGGGTGGCGAAATCGATGTTGAAACAATTGATGATAAAAAATTGGCGGTGAAGGTTCCAGCAGGAACACAGGTTGGTGAAAAATTGCGGGTTCGTGGACATGGAATGCCGTCATCGCGTCGGACTGGTTCGTTTGGCGATTTGTATATCGATGTCGCAATTAATATCCCAACAAAATTGACGGACAAGCAAAAGAAATTATTGGCAGAGTTTGCGGGGTTGAAATCTGATAAAAAAAGTTGGTTTTAATGCGTATAGGGTCTAAAATATTGTTGCGTAAATTGCCAATTGGTATTGCGATGTTGTTGTGTGTGAATTCGCAAGTCGATGCCAAAGATTATCAGTGTGCGGATACATTAATGGTTCTAAGTTTCAGTTCGAGTTTATATGATACAAATTATGGTTTGTACACCGTTGATAAGAAAGGTGGGGTTAGTCATAATATAAATCCTGTGTTTAAGGAAACCTGTTTGGCACCACCAAAACGTGGTGATGAAATTGTTGCAAAATTGGATTCTTATACTGGGAATTTGGTTGTATATAGAAATTTAACTGTTGAAAGATTGCGGGATTATTTCGTAAAGAAACAGTCGCAAAAATCCAGATAAAAAACCGCCAAGTGGCGGTTTTTATGCGTATAGCGTATTTTTTTTGTTATTTGATTTTCTTTAATTTTTTTGCAAATGTGATCGTGTATTGGGTTGCGGACCACAGTGATGCAACCAATGATATCCAAAGACTGCAAACTGCCACCTGTGGTAATATGTAAACTAGCATCATTAGTGTTCTGCTAACTGTTTGTGGGGTAATTAGTGTACCGATAACGAATATCAATAAGAAGGCTGAAACGGATATCATCTGAAATGTTGTTTTGATCTTGCCAAGGGATAAACGTGCAGAAGGTACGGGCATTTCTATCTTTTGTGTTCCCAAGAATTCGCGCAGTCCTGATACGTATAGTTCACGTGCAATCATTATGATAATTGGAATGAATACAAACCAAACCGGCATCATTATAGCCAACATTATTAATGTGTTGCATACCAATAATTTGTCGCCAATATGGTCGAGTACCCCGCCTATTTTTGTGCACGCGTTGTATTTTTTTGCCAGATATCCGTCAAAGAAATCAGATATGGATGCAAGCACAAACAGGATAAATGATGTCCGGTACATTTGAAACATCAGGGTTGGTATAATCGCAAATGCAGCAGCAATGCGAAAGGCAGATAAAAAGTTAACAAAGAATTTCATAATGTGTTTCTCCTTCGATTTTGTTGTGTGAATATTATATCATTTATTGATGGAAATGGGCATAAATTTTTTCGGCGGCATTTTTTCCAAGTCCCGGGACATGTTTTAGTGCGTTTAAATCCGCGTCTGCAATTGCATGTACAGATCCGAAATGTTGTAATAATGCACGTTTTCGCGTTGGGCCGATGCCGTCAATGTCGTCTAGTACAGATGCGGTCATTTGTTTTGCGCGTGTTGCACGGTGGTATGTTATTACAAAACGGTGTGCTTCATCGCGAACGGCACGTAGCATTAGAAATAGTGCGCTGTCCTTTGGAAGGGTGTTTAGAATTTCACCGTTTGGTAAGATAAAATGTTCGTCGCCATCGCGGACTTCGCCCTTGGTAACGCCCATTACAGGAATGCCGTTTGAAGCGCGGTTTGCAATATTCCATTGGGCGATGCCGCCGTCAACGATAATTAAGTCTAGTTTTGGACCGCGTTCGACCGCGCGTTTTATAAATTCTGACATCATAGCAATGTCGTTTCCAGCACGTGATTTATCTTGAAGTTTGAAATGGCGGTACCCAGATTTTTCAAATCCTGAATGATTAAATGTTATCATTGCGCCAACCGAATTTTTGCCAAATAAATGTGAATTATCAAAAACGCCTGCAAGATTAATTTTTATTTTTAATAAATTTTCAAGTTCTGATACGTTGTTGCCCCAGTCTAAATTTGATGTATACGCAGTGTTTCTTCGTGTTCCTCGATTTGATGTTTCGGTTAGTGCTGCAATTTTGTCGCGTATAATTGCAGCAGATTCGTAATCCATATTATCGGATAGTTGCTTCATTTGTTTTGTGAAGTCTGCTATTATTGGTTGGCTGTCGCCAGTTAGTATTTTTCGTGCTATACGCAGTGAATCTGCGTATTTTGCTGGGTTGGGGTTGCAGCATGGGGCACTGCACCGGCCGATTTGATGTAAAAGGCATGGTCTGGATCTGTTGCGCATTTGTGTGTCGGTACAAGTTCTGATTTGACAGACCTTTTGAATTGTTTTTATCGTTTCGTTTAAGGCAGAAACGCTTGGGTATGGGCCATATACATCGCGACGTTGCGATATCTTTCCCCTGAATTTTAATAGACGAGGAAAGTCGCCTGATGTTAATGCTAACATAGGGTACATTTTTCCGTCGGTTAGCATTATGTTATATTTTGGTTTTAAGGTTTTGATTAGTTCTTGTTCACGTAGAAGTGCATCTGATTCTGTGGAAACGGTTTCCCATTCGATATGATGTACCAATGTGCGCATAACCTGCTTGTGTAATTCCAGTTTTGATATGTCCAGGTATTGTTTTAGGCGATTGGATATGTTTTTTGCCTTGCCGACATACAGCAAGTTATTATCTGCATCGTACATTTTATAGACCCCAGGGGCGTTCGGTGCATTTTCTATTAAAACAGAAAATTGAATATTCATGTCTTTTATGATAGAATATGTTTTGTTAAATAGCAAATAGAGGTTATAACATGAGACAAGAATCCGGTCGTTCAATGATTGAAATGTTAGGTGTGTTGGCAATTATGGGTGTTATCACAGTCGGTGCAATTGGTATGATTTCAACTGCGATGCGTACGCAGAAGTTGACGTCTGTTAACGATGAAGTCGTTCAGATGGTTACTATGGTACGGAATCTGCATGGTGAATATGATGATTTTTCAAACATGAATTCTTCGACTATATTTGGTGCGATTGGGATGTCTAATAAAAACCCATATGGTGGTACGTATGAATTATCTGTTAATCCATCGAATCCACGTCAATTTGTTGTTACGATAAATGGATTGGCGAAGTCGGAATGCGAATCTTTGGTTACCAAGGCATGGTCTGATTCTGTGGGGTATCAGATGTCTGATGGAAAATCAGGTGGCGCAGTTGGGAATTGTAATGCAGAAAACGGAAAAAATTCTGTTCAGATTACATACGGTGAATGATTTAGTTTTTTTGTGCCAAGCAAGGTGATGAAGATGGCGGAATTTGTAACAGTATCAAAAGTTGAAGATGGGGTTCGCCTGTTGCGATGGTTTTTACGACATTATCCGTCGATGCCGCAACGCGAGTTTTATAAACTGTGTCGTGGTGGACAATTGCGTGTTAATTCAAAACGTGTTCGTGGTCAGGAAATCCTGCGTACAGATGATGTTATTCGTATCCCGCCAACACTTGCAAGTTATGCAAATATACCTGTAAAAAAAACAGAAAGTGGTGAAATTTTTTCTTTGGAGGATTTAGAGGCGCTTAGGAAAACCATAATTCATAATGATGAAGATATTGTTGTTTTTAACAAGCCTGCAGGATTGGCGGTACAGGGTGGAACAGGTATAAGAAAGTCTATTGATAAAATGGCAGCTGCGTTATTCCCATATGATAAAATATCATTGGTTCATCGTTTGGACAAAGAAACAACAGGGCTGTTGGTTGTTGCTAAGAATCAAATGGCGGCACAAAAATTATCGACTCAATTTCAGGAAAAGTTAGCGCACAAGGAATATTTGGCGTTGCTTGATGGTGATGTAAGCCCAATGCGTGGGACAATTGATAATTATATGTTAAAAGGACAAGTTTTTGATGCCGCATCGCGTTTGAATAATGGAACAGGACCAAGACCCCAACGTGCGATTACGGATTATGAGGTTTTGTCAAATGCTGCAAACTGTATTTCATGGGTTCGGTTTTTGCCAAAAACAGGGCGTACCCATCAGCTGAGATTGCATAGCGCGTTATCATTGAATGCACCGATTGTTGGGGATTCTTTATATGGCAATAGGGATGGGAATCCCGCACTGCTCGAATCTATGATTCAAACAAATAACTTGTTTTTATTTGCGTATAAGATAACATTTCAGCATCCAAAGACAGGGCGTATGATAACACTTCGTGCTGATGTGCCAGAATTCATGCGACCTGTGATTAAGTTTTTGGAACTTAGAATGCCATGAGGGTGAGAAGAAATTTGTTTTTTCCGGTATTGCGTATAATTGGTCTGATTATTATTGGACTGATTGTTGCATTTGGTGTGGCATTAAGTCGCGTTAATCTTGAAACATTGCGTGGAAATTTGGTTTCTATCTTACGTGATGCAACAGGTATGCCAATAGAAATTGGTGGTGAAGTTTCTTGGAAGTTTTCATTGCACCCACAGGTTAAGTTAAGTCAAGTGCGTATCCCAAATCCAGATTGGGCGCATGAAAAATATTTGTTTAGTGCAGAAGAAATAGATGTTCGTATAAATTTGGTTTCTTTGTTCAGGGATAGGCCAACAATCCAAAATGTTAAGGTTTATAATGCCAAGGTTAATATAGAGAAGAATTCAGATGGGATAACGTCTTTTTCAAATAAATTGTTGGCAACTGATAAAAAAGCTGATGGGGTACTGGAAAAATATCCATTTAAAGATGCGGGACTTGGTGGGGTTGAAGTTAAAAATTTAGATTTAAATATTTATAATCATAATTATTCCCTGGCGGGTTTAAATGTTCATCTGAACCCAAGAAAAGATGGGCGCGAGTATGCAGGGTGGTTAAAAATACAAAATGACGTTTTCCCATTTGTTGTGTCGTTGTCAGAATATAATGATGCGCGCAAGGTTTATCCTGTTCGTGTCGCAATGTCAACGGGTGGGGATGCCTTAATTGCAAATATTGCATTGGAAGGTAGTAGTAAATTACCAATAGATTTTATTGTACGGGGTGATATAAAAAATGTAGGTGCGATGGCGACATTGTTTAATATCGATTTGTATGGAATTCCGGAAATAAAGTTAGATGTAGCAGGGGGATTAGATAGACAAAAATTAACACTGCGTCGTTCTTCGATTGTTCTTCGTGATACAGAATTTTTGCTGTCAGGTGTTTGGAATTGGTCAAAGAAAAATCAAAGTATAACCGCGGATATTTATTCGCCAGATGTTGAATTATCAAGATTGTTTCCAAATTTATATGGCAGAAAAAAAGTAAAACAAAATCATGAATTGAATGTTTTTGGGGATATTCCGTTGTTTGGGGAATTTTTTCGAAACCAAAATATTAGTTTAAATTTGGTGTTTGATAAATTTGTTGTGTTCCGTAAAATGAATATTTCAGATTTAAATTTAAAAGCGATTCTGAAAGATAATCATGTTCGGATTGATGGGCGAACATCATTTATGGGTGGGGATTCGGTTGTTGGAATTGACGCGGATATTGATGCAGAGGGGCGTTTTTGGTTGCGGTCTGCGGTTCGTGGTCGTGGATTGATTGTTGGGACATTGTTGGACGAAATAAAAGAGCCTGATTTAATTTCTGATTTGCCAATAGATATTAATATGTATGTTCAGGCGAATGGAAAAAACTTATCAGAAATAATGCAGACTATAACTGGGCCTGTTCAGGTTTATTCTGTGGGGGCGGGTTATGCGCATTCTGCGTTGGTTGCGTATATGTATGGGACAGATTTTCTAACAACGTTACGTCATGGTATTGAAGATTTATTTACGTCCGAAAAAAAACATAATCAGATAAAAATTTCATGTGTTGCATTAAATGCCTTCTTGCGTGATGGCTTGATTGAAACGCAGAATGGTGTTGCAGTTGAAACAAATGCTATAAATATTAGATTGGCGGGTATGCTTGATTTGGGTAATGAAAAAATGCGTTTGTCATTGGCAACTGTTCCTGTGCGTGGGATAAAATTGTCCCTAACGGGTAATGTTGTTAATTCTGTTGAAATTACGGGGGGGCTGGCAAGACCCAATATTAAAATTAGTGGCGCAGCTGTTGCGGGCAAGGTTGCGTCTGCAACAGGTTTGGGCTTACTGTTGGCGCCATTTACAGGGGGAATAGGGTTAGTGGCGGGTGCCGGTGTTGGGTTAGTGGCGGGCGACTTGATTGAAAATTGGTTGGCAGATACACATCCGTGCAAAACGGCAATGGAACGTGGTGCACCATTATATCGTGATGATCCAGAATGGTTGGCGACCCCGATTAATGAGTTAATGAATGTTGTTATAGATAGTGGGGAATAATATGTTTGGTTGGATTGAATTGGGACAAATTTTAATTATTGGAATAGTAATATGGGTGTTTTATAAAACCTTTATCAAAAATACACAATCTGAAAAGTTGGTTCGTGGTTTGTTGGGGCTTGTAGGGCTTTGGGTGTTGAGTTTTGTTTTGGCATGGGCAAAATTGAATTTGCTGGCTACGTTTTTGCACTGGGTTGCATTGTTCCTGTCGTTAAGTTTGATTGTTGTTTTTCAGCCAGAATTGCGTAAGTTTATGGCGTTGATGGGGAATGTAAAACAGTGGCGGCGTGTTTTAAGGCGCGATGTAGTAAAATCTAAGAATTTAAAATCGTTGGATGCAATTATTAGTGCCGTTGAATATATGTCTGCAAAACATACTGGTGCATTAATTGTTTTTTCATCTGTTTTAGATGAAAGTGTTATCGAAAAAAAAGGCATTAAAATTGATGCAAAAATTAGTAGTGAATTATTGTTGACGATTTTCTTTGATAAAACGCCGTTGCATGATGGGGCATTGATTATAGAAGGTAATCGTATTGCGTATGCAGGTGCGATATTGCCGTTGTCTCAGAGTAATTTGGGGTGGAAATATGGAACGCGTCATCGTGCTGCGTTGGGGTTAAGTGAAGAATCAAGTGCGGTGGTTTTGGTTGTTTCCGAAGAAAGTGGTGATATTTCCATTGCAGAAAAGGGAAAGTTTACAAAATATGACGATATGAAAAAACTTCGTGCAAGACTTGAAAAGGTTATGGATAGGTAGTTTTTTGTGCTTTTTTTAATTTTATGAATATGGTATAATTTCGCGTAGAAGGAGAAAAGTATCATGAAAAAAATATCTTGGTTTATGGGAATTTTGTTTGCAATGTCTGCTGCAAATGCAGGTACTAATATTGGAACCCGTTCTGGATCGGTTGCGAATTTATCCAGTGCGCCCGCGGTGCGGAATAATCAAACGATTAATTATAAAAAATATCAAACACGTACAACAACACGTACATACGAAGCGAAAGATACTGGTGATTTATATTATACGAAGCCTGTAAATCGTAGTGCGTTGTACAAGCAATATGATGCGGCTGAATCTTCATCTGCCAAGGCTGTAAAAACAACTAAACGCACAACGCGTTCAGAGAAGATTGTTAATAGAATGAAGCGTAAGTATTATTTGGCGCATCCATTTTTCCAGCCACTAGAAGGTAAATTTGGTTCGATTACAGATTTTTCGTATTCAACAGCAGGTTATGACATATTGATTAATCAGACACGTGAAGTTGCAGGGTTGTACCCGTTAACAGGCTTGAAAGCATCTTGGGATATGTCGCGTTTTACAATCAAAGAAGACTTTAGTTACGGTATTACAGACAAGATTGCAGTTTTGGGTATGTTGCAATTTGATTCAACTGAATATAAGTTTGATTGGAAAGATAATAGTCCTGATGAAAAGATGACGGATGATGGGTTGAATTTATTCGGTTTGGGGGCGCAGTGGCGATTTGTCGATAATGATGAATGGATTGCGATGGCGTCTGCATATTTCCATCATCAAAAAGATGTGTCAGATAATTATCTGCTTGAATTAAAGGCAGGATACAAGGTTTCTAAGTCCACTATTTATGCATTGGCGCGTGGTTGGTATGTTGATTTAGAAGGTAATACTTACGGTAATTATATTGACGGAACTGATGCGAATGGGGTTTATGCAATGATGTATATTCCATATCAGGTTAACGAAACATCTGCAATGTATATCGAAGGAGGCTTGGGGGTATTCAGTGTTTTAAATGAGGATTGGACATTGAATGTCGAAGCGTTGCTTGGGGATTACGATTGGCATAATCAGGCGTCAATCAAGGGTGCGATTGGTTGGCAGCCAAATGATTGGTTTGCCCTGAATCTGTATGCCAAGACATCATTTTGGGATAGTGCAGATGGCAAAACGCTTGATTTGTACTGGAAGGAACCAAATGTTGGTTTGAATGCCTTGACGAATATTGGTACTGTTGATTTAGATAAATATTCTGAAACGACAATTGGGTTACAGGCGATATTCCAATTCTAATATAATATAATTTAATTGCCCCCCCCCATAATGGGGGGGCGTAGGAGAGGGGATTTTTTATCATGCGTAAGTTTTTTATTGGGCTTGTTTTGGGAATTTGTTCCGTTGTATCGGCGGGGGCAAATGATTTGGCATTAGATACATCAGATCCATTATATATGTTGGCAGATGATGCTGTTTTGACGCAAACATCTGTTGCGTATTGGGATCATATATTGCGCGTTGGGGAAATTTTGTCTTATGGATTAAATAATCGTTTTTCTGTTGCCGCAAATGTACATTATCAACATGATTTTAATGGTGGCGAAGATGGATTTTCGGCGGTTGATGTTGGCGGGGTTTATCGTATGTCAAATGCGGATGACAATGCGGCAAAAATAATTTCTGATGTTTTGTTTGGGTTCAAATTTGGGGGCAGCTCACATGTACGCACACCATACTATGCTGATTCTACATATTATGCAGGATTGCGTTTCGGGCGTCAGTGGGCGGGTATGACGTTGGCTGCGACAATTAAATCTAGTTGGATTTTTGATGATTTGCGGGGGATGTCTTATCTTGATTTTGTTCCGGAGGCATATTTTAGAATTGCGCCGGATTGGCGTATGGGGGGTGGAATCACCATTCGCAAGGCGACAAATAAAGATCCACAGACAGGCGCTGATTATGATCAGGAATGGTTACATACAAAATTGGTGCGTCAATATGGACGAACACAGTATGTCGGACATCTTGATTATGAATTTGAAAGTGATGATATTCAGATTGGTGCACGTGTGAATGTCTTGTTCTAGTTTAAAATCCCGCATTGCGGGATTTGTTTTTTTGTAGGGGTTATTTGGTCTTGCACCGAATCGGTGTTTTTTGCTAAACTAGGATTAACAGGATTGTAGTAATACAATTAGCAATAAAGGAAACAGGAGTAGTATTATGGAATTTTCCGTATTTCGTCAGGTTTTGATACGTGCGCTGGGGCATATGCAGTCCATTGTGGAAAAGCGTGCGACATTGCCTATCTTAATGAATGTTAAAATCGAAGCGGCAGATGATTTGATTTTGTCTGCAACAAATGTTGATCTGGAATTGGTTGAACATGTGGCTGCTGACATCACGTTGGGTGGCAAGGTTACTGTGCCAGTACAGATGTTGTATGATATTGTTCGTAAATTGCCAGATGATGCAGAAATTTCTTTTAAACAGTCTGGTGATCAGTTGGTCGTGTCTAGTGGGCGTGCAGTATTTCGTTTGCCAACATTGCCTGCGGAAAATTTCCCTGCGATGGCTGGTAGTAATTTGACAACCAAATTCCAAATGACAACGGGGGATTTGGCGCACCTGATTAATCAGACGAAGTTTGCAATTCCAACAGATGACGTTCGTTATCATTTGGGGGGTATTTATTTCCATATTTCTGATGAAAGTGGCGAAAAGAAATTGACAGCTGTTGCGACGGATGCGCAGCGTATGGCGTTGTGTGCAATGCCTGCACCTGCGGGCAGTGCGGAAATGCCTGCTGTGATTTTGCCACGTCGTGTGATTGGCGAATTGTCCAAGTTGTTGGAAGATGCGAATGTTGATGATGTTATGGTTGAATTGTCTGATACCAAGGCTCGTTTTGTTGTTGGTACTGCAACATTGACAAGTAAGTTGGTTGATGCGCAATATCCAAATTATCGTGTTGTTATTCCAAAGGGTAATGACAAGATTGCAATTTTGGATAGAAAGCAGTTTATTAATGCAGTTGATTTGGTTTCTGTTGCAAGTGTCGATAAAACAAAATCTGTTCAGTTGACATTTAGTATGAATAAGTTGGTTATTAATGCATCAAGTCCTGATGCAGGAACCGCGACCCAGGAATTGGACATCGAATATAATGGCGATAGTTCTTTTACGGTTGTATTTAATGTTAAATTCTTGTTGGATGTTGCCGGTCAGGTTGAAGGTGAAAAATTCCAAATGGAAATGCAGGATCCTTTGGCGCCAACAAAGATTAATTCGACTGATAAAGACACAGATGCGTTGTATGTTTTGATGCCAATGCGTATGTAAGATAAAAAATCCCCATTTGGGGATTTTTTTATTTCTTAATTTATTGCGAGATAAAAATAAAACCGCATAAAAATGCGGTTTTATAAATTATTCTGAAATTGTATGGTGTTAAGCCATTTTTGCAACTTTCTTTGCCAAACGTGAAATTTTGCGTGCTGCGCGTTTCTTTGGCATAATTTTGCCCGCAGATTTCATGATTTTGCTTTCTGCGTTACGTGCAGCAGTTGTAGCAGCGGCTTTGTCCCCAGTTTCAATGGCGACCAATGCCTTTTTTGTTGCTGTTTTTACTGCGCTGCGACGTGCAGTGTTGATTGCGTTCTTTTTGGCTGTTACCAAAACTCTTTTTTCAGATGACTTATGATTTGCCACGTTATTTTCCTTTTATTTTTGTAATGATTTTGCTATTTTATAAAAAACAAACAGAAAATCAAGGAAAAATAACATGATTTATATATTTTGCTTAATTGTATCTTATTTATTGGGTTCAATTCCAATGGGAATCATATTGACTCGTATCGCAGGCAAGGGGGATTTGCGCAAGGTTGGCAGTGGAAATATCGGTGCTACTAATGTTATGCGTGTTGGGGGATTGCGAATGGCTGGGGCGGTTTGGTTGCTCGATATGGCCAAGGCAATTGTTGCTGTGATATTGGGTGAATATTTTATTGGTGATGCATTTGGTGCGTGGTGCGGTTTTGTTGCAATTGTGGGGCATTGTTATCCAATATGGTTGCGTTTCAAAGGGGGAAAGGGGATTTCTTCTTTGTTTGGTGTTTTATTAGCGGTCAGCCCGTTGTCATTTGCGGTGTGTGGAATTGAATGGCTGATTGTTGCTTTGACCACGGGGGTTTCGTCGATGGGGGCCATAATTGTATTTTGTTTAATTCCGATACTCGGCTTTGCAATTAGTATGGATGTTGGTTTGGCATTTTTAGCAATTGGTTTGTTATGTCTGTGGCGGCATCGTGAAAATATCAGGCGTTTGTTTGGTGGTTCCGAATCGAAAATAGAGTGGAAATGGAAGAAATAAAAATCGTATTAATTGGGCTTAATTTAATTAAGCCTTTATTTTTTTGTCATTTTGTGGTATAATAAATGTCAAATTGATTATGTGGAAGGGGATACCATAATGAGAAGATTTTTTTCTGTGGTTTGTTTGATGATGATGACAGGTGGTGCTGTAAATGCGTTGCCGGATATGGTGCCGACAACTGGGCGTGGGCGGCAGGCATCGTTGAATCAATCAAAGCCAAGTCCACGTACAGTTGAAAATATGGGCGCACGAAAGGCATCAATGCGTTTTGATAACGATATGCGTGATGATACCACGTTGCCGGTTAATATTGTCCCGAGTCAATTTGTAGGACAGCCAAAACCAACACCTGATGTTCCGCCACAGCCGGAACCAGAACCAACACCGGATGTTCCGCCACAGCCAACACCTGAAAAATCGATGGAGGAAATAGAGGCTGAAAAGCGTGCGTGCATAAATAGTAATGTTGGAATTGGAAATAGTTTTGTTTGGGCAGCCAAGGATTCTGATGTTTCAAATTATATGTCAATGATGGAGGATTATGAAAATCCAGCGAATAATACTTGTTTCGTTTTGGTTGAAATGCGTTCTGATAATCCACGTGTTAGTGTTGATGATATCTATGGCAAATATTTTCAATGGGGTCAGGAAGTAGAATGTGGTTCATGGGCGGATTATGAAACAATGAAATCGCGTATTTTGGATGCGTCAAAGAAAAAGCGCGTCGGTGCCGCGATTGCGACAACGTTGGGCGGAATGGGACTGGGTGTCGGTATTTCAGAGGCCGCCATGACAATTGCTGCGAATAATGGAGGGGATAGCAAGGTGCAGGGGCAACTTGCGTTGAGTGATGAAGAATTTGTTATTGCGAAGATAAAAGAAATGCAAAAAGAAAATTCGAGTAGATATGGAGATTTTGTTAAAAAATTGAAGGATTTAAAAAGCTATTGTACTAGTAAGAAAGACGATGAAGCTTATCAAACCGTTTGTGATGAATATGATTATTTGTTTAAGAAGTTTGCGGACGGTTCCTATGAAAGCGAATAAAAATATTCCGCCAAATTGGCGGTTTATTTTTAGCCTTTATTTATAATGTATATTTTCTTATTATATAAATATGTCAGATTTATTTAGTAAGTTATTAATAATAAGGTCGCCTGGGATTGGGCCCGTGAAATATGCGGATTTAATTCGGCGATTTGGGTCGCCCGATGCGGCGGCGGAATCGTTAAATGCCGATGTTAATTTTCGGGACAGTGTTTTGCGTGAAATGGATTTGGCGCAATCTAAAAACATTCATTATGTTTCAGATGATGATGATATATATCCTGAAAATTTGCGCAAAATAAAAAATCATCCACCGATTATTAGTGTGCGTGGAAATATTGAAACATTGAAAAAGAATACTATATCGATTGTTGGTACGCGTCATGCAACTGCGGCAGGTATGGGGATGGTTGCGGATATTGCGCAACGATTCGCCGAACACAATTATGTTGTTGCGTCTGGTATGGCGATTGGTACAGATACGGCGGCACATGTTGGGGCGATTCGTTCAAATGTTTCAAATTCAACGATTGCTGTTTTGGCGGGCGGTGTGGATTATATTTGGCCGCTTGAAAACGAAACGTTGTATTGGGATATTGTTGAACGTGGTGCGGTAATCAGCGAAATGCCGGTTGGTTTTATTCCTGTTGCAAAGAATTTTGTTCAAAGAAATCATTGGATTGCGGGTATTGCGGAGAAATTAATTTTGGGCGAAGCTGACTTGAAATCGGGTTCGATGTTAACTGCGCGATTCGCAATTGATTATGGGGTGGACGTTTGGGCGATACCGTCGCATCCGTCAGATATGCGCAGTTTTGGGCCGAATTCCCTGATAAAATCAGGTGAAGCGAATTTGTGTATGGGTGTGGATGATTTTTTTGAAACGGATAGCAAAAAAATAAAAACAAAAAAAATATCAAAAAAAAGTGAAGCGGAAAATAGTCTGATTGACATGATAGGAACAATTCCTGTGTCTGAATCTGTATTGACAGAACTTGTCAAAAAAACAATTTCTGAAATCAAATCGGAATTGGTTGTCTTGGAATTGCAGGGTTTAATTAGAAAAGTTGATGGTGGTTATGTTCGTGTATGATCTTTTATATGTATATACACTGTATATACAATAGGCAGAAAACGGGTAAAAAAACGAATCGTTGTCAAAAAATAAATGTTCAAAAAATGTTTAATATTTGGTTGTAAACCGAAAAATATCTTTTAACTTTACTGACGTATCCAAAACAGATTGAGAGATAAAAAATCAATCAAAAGCGGTACGGAAACTGAAAGAAAATCAAGATTGGATTTTGGCTGTAAAGATTGAATTTTTATATGCCTGAAATTAAGTCTTGGAAGAAAGTTTTAGTTTGGGAAGGAAATTAAAACTTTTAGAGTGGGGGCGGTTTTAATAAATATTAAAATCGTAATTTAGAAACCGAAGGTTTCCGACCATAGTGCGAGAGAGTGAAAGTAGGGCAATAAAAACGAAAGATGTACGATTGATTGTGCGGAATGCGTTTTTGTGCAGGTGACTTTTGCAAACTTGGGACGATGGGCAGGAAACTCTTTTTAGGGAAGGAAAGGAGAAAACGGCATGCAGACAGCGGCAAAAATTCAGATGACAAACCTCGAAACAATCAAGGGGGCCATTGCCGCGAAAATTGATGCTGCATCTTTTACTTCTTGGATTGCGCCATTAAATTTTGATATTGTAAATGATACATTGGTATTGGCGGCGCAAAATCAATTTTCAGCAGATTTTATCAGCAGTGTTCATGGTGGTGTTTTGGCATCTGTTGCGGCAGATTTTGGTTTGAAGGTTGAAATTGTTGTTCGTAATTCAAATGCACGTGTAGCTGCACCGGTTGCAAATGATAATCAGGAACAGGTTTATGCACCGGTTGCATCTGCGAAAAATGAAACTGTTGCGTTCGATTCGTTTGTATGTTGTGATGAAAATTTGTTTGTTGTTTCTGCGTGTAAAAAATTGGCAGCGGGCGTGGTTCCTTTTTCCCCGCTGTTTATTTATGGTGCGGCAGGTTGTGGAAAAACATTATTAACAGAATGCATCTGTGGTGCGGCGTCAGGTCGTGTTGTAAAAATGACGGGTGCACAATTTGTTTCTGAATTCACACGCAGCCTGAAAGAAAGAAATGTTTTTGCGTTCAAAGATTTTTGTCGTAACTGTGAAACATTTATTTTGGACGATGTTCAGGCATTGTCTGGCAAGAAGGCATCAACAGATGAATTTTTACAGTTGGTTGTTGATTTGCGTAATGCAGGTAAGAATGTTGTTTTGACGGCGAACGCATCCCCAAATAATTTGACAGGTTTTGATAGACGTGCACAGTCATTGTTGGCATCAGGTTTGGTTGCCGATGTTGTTGCACCAAATGCGCATGTAAAATCAGTTATGCTGATGCGCGCAGGTGTAAAATCCGATGTTGCCAATGCATTGGCGGGTCGTGTTGCGAACGATGGGCATTTGGTTGCGGGTGTTGCGATGAAGATCAAAACATATGTTGATTTGATGGGGGCGTCTGTTGATATGGATGTTGCATCACGTTTGTTGGCTGATTCGTTACATGCAACAAAAACGCCTGCTGCGATGGTTCGTGATATGTGTGAAAAATTGGCTGTATCATATGATGCAGTATGTGGTGCAGGTCGCAGTCGTAATTTGGTTTTGGCGCGTCAAATAATGATGGTTGTATTGAAGGGGGCGACAACATTGTCTTTGTCTGAAATTGGAAATTTTGTTGGTGGTCGTGATCATGCAACGGTTTTGTATGCGATTAAACAGATTGAGAAGCAGCAGTCATCAGATTTAGTATTGGCGGCACAGATTCAGCAATTGATTGCAGAATGTAAATAATAAATTTCCCTGATTCAAAATTAAATATATTGTTTGAATTTATTATGTTTTTGTGGTAGTATTACGGTATAAATATAAAAAATACAAAGGGGAAAGGTATGAAAAAATTATCTAAAAAATTTAATTTTATGTTGGTTGGTGTTATGGTTGCGTTGATGCCAAAAATTGCCAGCGCGGCCAGTGGAATGACGATAAATGAAAATGCGATTTGTGATCTGATTACAAATTTGGGTGGTTTGTTAAAGGTTATTCGTGTTATGGCATTTATTGGCGCGGGATTTATTATTGCGCAGTGGGCATGGGAATTTATCAAAGCAGGTGATGTGGACATGAATAAAGTAAAAGACAAAGGTGCGGGTATGCTGGTTGGTTTTACATTGCTGTTTATGATTGGTGTTGTGTTGTCGTTCCTGATGTCAACGGCGGGTGGTAAAATGATTGGTTGCGCAGCGACTGCGTTTAACGCATGGTAGGATTGTAAATAAATAAAAATCCCCGTTTGGGGATTTTTATTTATTTATTATTTATTTTTATTTGATGTGTTCGTTTTGATATTTGCGAATAAATTCATTTGTTATTGATTTTAGTTGGCGGTTTAAAATCTGAACGACGGTGTGTTCGATGTTGCGTTCAGGTAAAACACCATTTTGTTTTTCGGCGTCTTCGCGTGCGCGTATTGTTTCTTCGTGTAATAGTGCCTTGGTTACACCGGTTTGCCATCTGTCTAAATTGTTAAAGCGTTTTTCGGTGGCGTTCAAAATTTTGTATGTCATTTGTAATGCGTGTAATCCCATGTAATCTAATAATGAAATGCCGGCTGGAATTTGATATGCCGATTTGATTTCCTGGGTATTGTATTTGATGTTGAACAAGTCCTGATAGAAGCTGTTTTTTACTTCTTCGTAATTGTCGCCTGATTTTTTAATCATTCCGTTAAGTTGGTTCATTAGATTGCGGACATGGTTGCGAAAACGTACACGTAAAAAATTATCGGCGATTTTTTCGATTTCGTGAAATTGTGCGTTTGGCATCATGAAGTATGTCGTGAAGAATGTGTCGTATTTTTCTTCGTTTAATAGTTTCCAACATGCGAAGCGGGATAGTTTATAATCCTTGTTAAAATTCTTGTACCCAATTGTATGGCGGTGTTCAGTTGGAATTACGTGGTTGAATAAATCTGCGACGGGTGTAGTAAAATTGGGTAATGTTTTTATGGTTGGGAAGTTTGTTCTTGCTTCTGCGATATTGTATATGTCAGACGCGTACCAAAATTCATTTGTATTTTTTTGTGTTATTGGTGCGATCGGTGCAAACAGACTAAGCTGAGGGGCGGATGGACGGTTTGTCGTTTCGTGTAATCTATTGTATGTTTCTAATCTGTTGCTGTGGGTTGGGAACATTTTTTTCTCCTTATTTTTTATCTTCGATATTTGCCAATGAAAACAAGATTGACGATATCAATGATTGGTATGGGACGTGTTGTTCGTCGGCCAGTTCCTTGATCTTGTCAAGAATAGGGCGCGGAATGCGCATGTTAATAACGCAGTCAGACTTGTTAAAAGCCTTGTACGCGGCATATTCTTTTAATAATGTTTCAATGTTCATTACGAACAATTGTTGCATAACGTTCGGCATTTATTTCACCTTCTATACCAACTGCAATACCACAGTCTTTACAATAAACTATACCATTGTATTTACAATTGTCAATACAAATATATTGACAGCTGTAATTACTGGTGTGATGGCGTTGGTGTGGGCGGTTGTGTTGCTTGCTTTTTGTGTTTTGAATGATTAAAATTGGGGTGTTCATTATTTATGGAAAGGATAAATTATGTTGAAAAAAGTACTTTGTGCGATTGTGCTGATGTTGATTACTGTGGTGCCTGGGCGGGCAGAATTAAAGGTTGATATTATTGCAGGTGCAGCAGAACCGATTTCAATTGCTGTTCAGAAGTTTGAAACGGTTGGTGATGTGTCGAATAAGGCTGCTGCAATGATACGTCAGGTGGTCGAAGATGATTTAAAACGTACGGGATTGTTCAGAATTGTTAATCATAATGCGTTTCCTGAATTTGTAAAAATGGGTGATATGCCGAACTTTAAATTGTGGTCTGCAATAAAAACACAGGTTTTTGTTCAGGCAAAATTGTATGCGGAACCAAAAAATGAATATAAACTTGAATTCTTTGTTTGGGATGTAAATGGTCGTGAACAAATAGAAGCGCAAGCCTTGGTTGCATCAAAGAAGTCTGCGCGTCGTTTGGCGCATATTATGGCAGATGCGATTTATGAACGCCTGACAGGCGAGGTAGGCTATTTTGATACGCAAATTGTCTTTATTGCTGAAACAGGGCCTGTGCACAAACGTGTGAAGCGTATGGCGATTATGGACCAAGATGGTTTTGGGTTGCGTTATTTGTCGGATGACGATTCGTTTGTAATGTCGCCGCATTTTTCGCCGAATATGCAGTCGATTGTTTTCCTGTCTTATTATAACGATGATCCAATGGTTTGGACGTTGGATTTAGATACCGGTGAACAACGCAGGTTAGGGCAATTTGGGGGAATGAATTTTGCACCACGTTTCTCGCCGGATGGGGGTAAGGTGGCGTTGTCGCTTGTTAAAAATGGAATTACACATATATATGAATTTAATCTGGAAACCAAGGAATTGCGTCAACTGACATTTGGTAATTCATTGAATACCAGTCCATCTTATTCACCGGATGGTAAAAAAATGGCCTTTAATTCTGATCGTTCAGGACGTCAGCAGATTCATGTGCTTGATTTAGAAACGGGTGAAGAAAAACGTATTACGTATGGAAATGGTAAATATGCAACACCTGCATGGTCGCCAGATGGGCAATTTATTGCCTTTACAAAAATGGCGGATGATACGTTCTATGTTGGGGTTATGAAGCCAAACGGAAAAAATGAAAAGATTCTTGCAGGTGGTTGGTTTATGGAAGCGCCTTCATGGGCACCAGGTTCACGTCGTATCGTTTATTATGAAACTGAAAAACATATGGACGGTATTGAACGTGTTAGCCATATTCGCAGTATCGATATCACAGGACAGAATGTTTATGATATTGAATTGCCTGATGGGGTAAATGGTGTTGAACCAACATGGTCGCCAAAATTACCATAAGTAATGAATAAAATATTTTGTGCGATTTTATCTGTTTTCTTGGTGGGTGCCGCGAATGCGGTACCTGCGGTGGTGGATTATATTTTTGATGGTGATACGTTTGCCGCAGCGGTAAGTCTTGAACCTGATATTTCAATTAGTGTGCGTGTTCGCTTAATAAATATTGATACGCCTGAATTAAATGGTCAATGTGCATCAGAAATATCCAAGGCATCAAAAGCCAAGGAACGTTTGGAAGAACTCTTACCAATTGGTGAAACGGTTAACCTTGAAAATATCAAAGATGATAAATATTTGGGTCGTATAGATGCCAATGTTTATTTATCTGATGGTCGTGATGTTGGTGAAATTTTAGTCAAAGAAAAATTAGCGCGCAGATATAACGGCGGTAAACGCATCGGTTGGTGCGATTAGTTGAATAAAACGCTTTGCTTCTATTGGTTTTTTTTGTGTGGTTATTTGTCTTGGTCGCGATTTATTATTAAATCCCCAACCAGTGAACCGGCGGCGCCAACACCGCCAACGATTGCGCCTGTCTTTTTCTTCTTGGCGGTGGTGTCATGTTGTTCGTTAAGTGCGGTTGCGTCTTCGCCATTTTTATTTGTTAATGCGCGATAAATCGATGTGTATTGTCCATTGGTTTTGCCGGTGTGTTCGTCATCATATAGGTTGGCGGTCGCAGAATCAATTATTGTTTCTGATTCGATGCCAGCGGGCAGACCAAGGTTTTCTTTGCGTGTTTTTAAGTCTGTTGCCAATGTGATATATTCTGATTTAAGAGTGCTTAAATCGCCGATTGGTAATTCTATTTCTGTTTCCCCGCCGTGATGATTTGTTCCGCCATAATTGCAGCGAAATGTTGCGATATATGCTTTCATTTGTGCTTCGGCGTCTTGGTCAGCTTGTTCTTCGGCCATGGCAGACATTAATTGCATGCCGCCGATGCCGGTCATGCCGATACCGATCGCGCCCAGTAATTTATTGGCGGTTGAATTTTCGCGTTCGCGTGCAGACTGATATTTTTGTTCAAGTTCACTGATTTCATTATATAAATTTACGATTTGGATGCCCTTGGCTTCGTTATATAAATCTAAGTAAGGATTGTCGAGTTCGGGTAATAACATCCACTCCATTGCGAATAATGGGTAGCAACATAAAGAAAAGATTAATGAAATTAGTGCTTTCATTCGGATTTTTGAGTAGTTGCATTTGAGGAATAGTTATAGGTTTTGCTTTGTATAAAGGAAGCAGGAATTTTATTAGATTTCCATGCCTTTGGATTTTCATTCATGCGTGTATGATATATGTATTCGCCAAATGGTGAACCTTCGGGTTGTTTTTCTTTGTATACAATATCGTATTTGCCATTTTTTACGTCTTCTACTAAGTCGTTTCGCCATTCGTGATATTCTGAATATTTGGTTGTATGACAAGATATGTCTAAAAAAGCGTTTTCTGTAAATATATTGTCTGTGGTGGGTTCATCATCATTGTGTGTTTGGTATGTTATGTCAAGTTTACAGAGTAGATTATAATCTTCATTTGGAACATCTTTGTCCAAGATAATTTGTTTATGTTGTGTTTGGTAGTTGTTGTTTTGCTCTTTGGAGTCCATGATGCTTAGATAGTAGTTTTCAAATCCATCAGGATAATTACATATCGGCCAACCGTCTTTTTTGCATTGTTCGGTGTCTATAATGCCACGATTTAACCAATAATTTGTTTCAGAAGCCTGTTTATATGTTTCTTTCTCTATTTTGCGTCCCGTTTCCGTGGAGCGTTGTTTAAGGTCCGATAAAAATTTATTTTTATAATATTCAAATGTTTCGTGCGCCAGCCATGAACGTAACATAGATATTTTTTCTTCTTCTGTATCGGCTTTCTTTTCTATTTTTTCTACAATACTTGGATTTAACATACGGGCTTTTTCAGTTAATTCTTCGTGTATGGATGTTAGTGTATCTGCTGTGGAGAAAGATGAATTTATAATTTGTTCAGATTCTGTTGTATTATAATCATTGTTACTGGAGCCAAAACAATTTGTACAGAATTGACAAAATACAATTATAAATAAAAGTAGTTTCATTTTCTCTCTCTTTAAAAATAAACATAAAGAACCGCATTGTTAGTCAAGGGGCTTGGAAGTGTTTTATGTCCCCACGGACACCTCGGATTTCAGGGTTTCTACGCCGCCATTGTGAAAATAATTCACAACATGTCAATTGTAACATAAATTAATAATAATTTCAAAAGTTTTAATATAATTGAAAAAAATCCCCATAATAGGGGATGTTGTTTATGCGCTGTGGCGATTGATTGCGTCGCTAATTTCGTCGAGTGATGCATTGCATGGTAATAATGGTTCAAACCATACGTTTGCAGTGCCAGAATGCATGCGACCGTGTTTGGGCCAATATAGGCCTGCGTCTGTGCCAACCGGCTGAATCGGTAATTTTAGACGATATGCCAATAATAACAGACCGCGTTTTAATGGTATGCGTTCGCCCGGTTTTGCACGGGTACCTTCTGGGAATATGACGAGTGTATAGCCGTCCAAAACACGTTTTTCAACATCGTCTGATAATTTTGTCATATTTGTTTTTCCGCGTGCGC
This sequence comes from Alphaproteobacteria bacterium, assembly GCA_017546085.1. Classification (GTDB taxonomy): domain Bacteria; phylum Pseudomonadota; class Alphaproteobacteria; order Rs-D84; family Rs-D84; genus Enterousia. The sequence goes on from JAFYXQ010000028.1 coordinate 25,418, forward strand.
GGTTTACGCCCAACATGCCACAGCGCCAAAATGCCCATCCATAAATCGGTATCCACAGTAATTCGCGTTTCATAATGAAAAATGTTTTGGGCATAACGCGTGATATAACGGCAATTTCTAATATGGACATGTGTTTTGCAGCAACTATGGATTTGCCATCTATGCGCTTGTTCCCGTCGGGCATTGCGGGGATTCCGTCTTCTTCGGTTTTGGGATAATGTACGTTATATTTTATGCCGCAGATTAAACGCGCCAACACCAATACGCCCGCAGCATCTGCAAAAACGAATTTGCGGGAAAGTTTTTTTGATACTAATCCGATTAATAGTAATGGGGTCCATGCTGTGAAATACAGGCCAAGTGCGATTTTAAATAGAATTGTTCTGAACATATTTTTTCCTTTTTTTATTAACTTTCTTTAATTCCAAACAATGTTACGATATATTTTATATATTCTGTTGTCCATCTTTCAAGTCGTTTTGCAGGTGGCATTCCGTTCAATACTGCGGGACATTGAATGATTTGTGCGGTGGGCATTTCGTGCTGAATTAAATATGTTGCCCGATTCATGTGATCTTCGGTTGTGATGACGACCAATCGATTAAGTTGTTTTTCAGTCGCGATTTTTTTTATAGCTAATGCGTTTTGGTATGTTGATTTTGATTTTGATTCAATGATTGCAGGACGCGCAACATCGATCTTTCCATGTGGCGCGCCAACACCAATGATGTATAAGTCTGCATTTGGAAATTCGCGCATTTTACGCATCGCAAATGGAATTCTGCGTTCGTCGCCAGTCAGTACAAATATGCTGTCCGTTGGTAATATTTCCCCACATTTGCGTGGCGCAATTGATTTGAATATCATGCCGCCGATTAAAAAGCAGCTTAATATCACAAATGATGGGGTTAGTATTTTGTTCATAATCAACTGTGTTTTAGTATGTTTGTTGTCGTTTTGTGTGTTACACCAACTGCAAACAGTATGATTGTAATTGGTAATAATATTAAACATAGCCAACCAAAACCAGATAAGCCCATCATTGCCATTAATCCGATTCGGGCAGATTTAGCGGTTGATAATATCATCAATATGAATGGTAGAGCACACATAAAGCCAATGCCGGCGGCGGTTAGACTGATTTTCCCAACAATGATTTGCATTTGGTGCGCAATAAAACCGTCTGATGCGCCAATTTGATTTAGTATTTCCAGTTCGCGTTTATGCAACATTGCCGTGTTGCGCGCAATGTATGAAATACACACACCAATTGCACCCAATGTTAATATTAATATTAATGATGACATTAATATCATTTTCCAACCCGCTGCGGTCGATGTTTTTAATGCGCTTGCATGGGTTAAAAAGCGCGCGTTTTCAGACAGTTTTTTCCCGATTTCGGTTAGGTCTGATTTTGTCTTGAATTTTATTTCCCACATCTTTGGCAGGTAATTTTTTAATACGTTGCCCCCTGATACCCATGGTGCCATTAATTGAGTCATTTGTTTTGAAGTAATTTCTGTTGCCGATTCGATTTTATCTGAATTGTTTTTTATAATATGTTGTACAGATTCAATGTTTTTTTCACCGCTGACCTGAACTGTGGCAAATAATTCCCATTGATTATTCCAGCGCAAAACACCTGTTCCAATCGATAATGCGACCCCCAATGTCAGTACAGATAAAAAAGTTAGTAATGACATAATGGCGGTCATGAACATTGACTGTTCGCGTACCAGTGAAAATACAGTTGGTTTTTTCATGTTTTTCATGCGTTTCCGATATCGTCAAATTGTTTTGATAATTCTGTGAAGTAAGTTTGTGGTTTTGGACCGCGCCAAACCTTCTTCGTTTCAGGTGTGACCGATGGGTTTGTTTCCTTGCCCGAGAAGGTAACACGATGATTTTTTACAGATATTATTGGAAATTTATATGTTTCCATTAATTTTTTGCTGTGTGTTGCAAGGATAATTGTTGTGCCAAACATCTTGTTCATTTGAATAAATAGTTCCATCAGACGCGTTGCGTTTTCGTCGTCCAGGTTTCCTGTTGGTTCGTCAGCTAATAAAATAGATGGTTGAACAATAATTGCGCGCGCAACGGATATGCGTTGTTGCTGACCGCCGGAAAGTGATTTGGGATACGATTGTGCGTATTTGCCAAGCCCAACCCAATCCAAAACCTTGGCCACTAGCTTTGTTATTTTTTGTTCTGATACGCCACGAACGCGCAGGGGCAGGGCAATGTTATCAAATACTGTTAAATGTGATAGTAATGAATATTCTTGGAAAACAATTGCCATTTTCTGACGCAGTTTTGTTATTTCGTCGCGGGATATATCGTTTGTGATTTTTCCGAACAACTTAATTTGACCGCGTTCCGGTTTATGTAGTTGGTAGATTAATCGTAGTAAGGTTGTTTTTCCCGCACCTGATGCGCCAGATAGAAAATAAAACCCGCCATTACTGATGTTGAATGATACGTCAGTTAATATTTCAGGTGTGCCGTCATATTTTGCGGCAACGTTTGCAAATGATATAGCTGTCTTTTCTTCCATGATTGGAATATAGTAAAATTTTTACTATCCGTCAAATAAAAATACCCCATTTGGGGTATTGTTTGTTCTTGTTTTTCTGGGATTTAGCGGACAACAGTTGTTGCGTTTCTGTTTTTTGCCCATACTTCTTCGCCTGACCCTGGGTATATTGGTTTTTCCTTGCCGTATGATACTGTTTTGATACGTTCTGGTTCGATGCCTTCGTGAATTAGGACGTGTGCGGCATTGCCCGCGCGCAGTGCGCCCAGCGCAAGGTTGTATTCTGTTGAACCACGTTCGTCGCAGCGTCCCTGAATTGTTATTTTTGTTTCAGGATTTTGTTTCATATACAATGCCTGACCGCGTAAATTTTTCTTTGCTGCCTTGGAAATTTCGGCAGAATCAAATGCAAAGAATACCTGCTGACCGTCCAAATTTTCAGGTGCATGTACACATGCTGTCATTGCTAATAATGGTAAAACTAAAAATAACTTCTTCATACTGAATCCTTTGTCTGTTATATATCATGTGTATTTTATCATAATCTATAATTGGTGTCAAACGTGAAGATTTTTTAATTTCTGATTTGGAAAAGGGGGCTTTTTATGTTATAATATAGGAAAAATTGGAGGAGTTTTATCATGAAAAAATTAGTTTCTTTGGCGGTTTTGTCCGCATTAACAGTAACTGCTGCGGATGCAGCGCCAAGTCATATTTCACGTGGTCGCGATGGTGCGTACAAGGTTACCTATGATTATACGGAAAAGGCAAAGACGGGTTGGTATGTCGGTGGTCGCGTTGCGTTGGGATTGACATCGTGGGAAAATGATAATAAGACAGATGCGCCAAGTGCGTCTGAATTATCAAATGATTCTTATTCAGAAATTTTGTTTGGTGGTGCGCTGTCTGCGGGATATAGATTTGATTATTTTTGGCGTGCTGAAATCGAAGGTGGCTTAATCGGTCAGTTCGAAGACGAAGATGCGGGTACAACATTCAAGATGACGGTTCCTTATTTAATGGCAAATGGATATTATGATTTTGCAAATGGCTTGTATGTTGGTGCGGGTGCGGGTGTTGCATTGCCAAAAACAAAATTACAGGGTATTTTCTTTACCGATGGTGATGATTCAGAAAGTGGTATTTCACCAATCTTGGGTGTAATGCTGGGGTATAGCCATAAATTAGATAATAATTTGGTATTGGATTTGCGTTATCGTTTGTCGGGTTTTGTTGGACCTGAACATAAGCGCAAGTTTATAGAAGGTGATGGTATAGAATATGATATAAAAACGGATGTTGGTATGGTTTTGGATAATTCTGTATCATTTGGTTTGCGTTACGAATTCTAATAAAATAGTGAACATAGGAACAAGAGAGAGACCTTATGAAAACTACATTTAAAATATCAGTTGTTTGTGCGTTGGGTGCATTGATGGCATTGCCGGTTGATGCGGCGCCGTCTGTACGTACACTGGGTGGGGTAGGGACGTATTCTGGGACGCAGAATGCAGTAACTGCACGCGGTGCGACGCGTACAGGAAATGCGGCGATAAATTCTGTGCGTATGAATAATCGTGGTGCGTCTGCAACACGTACGGCAACAGCGCCACGTTTGGCGATTGGTAAATACTTGGGTGCTAATTCTGTGATTTCAGGTGGTGCGATTAGTTCTGTTAAGCCGGGGCAGTCTGGTTCTGGTGATAATTCAGGATTACGCGATAAGGTTGAATCTTTGTCTAATGATTTTACTGATTTATCAGGAACTGTTTCTGATTTAACAAATCGTATAACGGATTTGGCGGATGAATTGTCCGAACTGTCTGGTGAAACGGTTGCGGTTGAATATGTGGATGGTGTTTTAATTATTACCCAAAATGGTGCGGCGGAAAGTATCGATTTGACTGATTTGTCAGATGCGGATGCAATCGCAGAATTGCAGGCCACGGTTACAGATTTGGGGACGGCAATCGATAATTTGCAGGCAGGGCAGGCCGCGGATTTGCAGAATTATTATACCAAGACATCGGCAGATGAAAAATTTGCGACCAAGGATGAAATTCCAACAGATTACTTGACGGAATCTGATGTTGCGGATTTTGTAACGGTATCAGAAATTTCTGATATGGAAACGAAAACGGATGCGGCTGCGACATATGCGACCAAGGATGAAATACCGACGGATTTTGTAACGGGGGCGGAATTAGATGCCAAGTTGTCTGCGCCGGATGCGGCTGGCAATTGGATGTTGGTTGTTGATGAAAATAAAAAAGCGCAGTGGGTATCTATACAAATTGCGGACAATTATCCGGTTCAGTAGAAAAAAATACCGCTTGCATATAATAAAAAATATGTAATAACAAAAAAGATGCTTAAAAAAAGCATCTTTTTTTTATTTTTTTTGAAAAAAATATGTTGTGTGAACCGCAGAAAACTAGGTTTTTTGAAAAAGTCAAGTGCTTATTTAGGATTTTTTAGAAATTTTTTTTAATAACCGATTCGCAAATATGTTATCATATTGAACATAGAGAGAGTGATGAAATCCATAGCAAAAACATCTTTATTATCTATCTTATGCGCGGTTGCGGTTTCGCCGGTGTTTGGTGCTGCGTCTGTTCGTTCGTTGGGCGGTCGTGGTACATATGTTGGTACGACTAGTGCAGTTTCTGCAAAGACTGGGTCAACTGCGGCAAAAACAGATGCGACAA
>JAFYXQ010000029.1 GCA_017546085.1 Alphaproteobacteria bacterium
CCTGCGCAGGAATGACAAGAGGAAATCGCAGGGATGACAAGGGGGGGGATAACAAAAAAGGGCGGAATGATAAAAAAAGTAGTAGGATAAAAAAGTGGGGTGATAAATAGGCGGGATGATAAGAATTTTTATATAAAAAACAGAAATAAAAAAATCCCCCGTTTGGGGGATTTTTTAAGTAAATTACATCGGCATTGGAACACCCGCCGTCGCAGCACCCATAACATCATCGATTACCGCATCAGCCTTGGCCTTGGCATCGGTATAGGCGGCCAGTACAATATCTGCGACCGCATCTGCACCGCGTGTTAACACAGATGGATTGATTGTTATTTTGGTAACATCATATTTACCTGTCATATCAATAATACACGCACCATTATCTGCAATCCCCTTGACCATGGTTTGTGCCAATTTATCCTGTGCTGCTGCAACCTTGTTTTGCAATTCTGCTGCCTGGGCCATTAAAGATTCCATATCCATTGTTATTCCCCCTAATCTATTTATATTTTATTTACCAATAGGCACCCCACAATTGGTGAGATGCCTATTTTTATCTATCCAGTTTAAATTTGGATTTCATTACAGGTTCTTATTTTTTTATTTCTGCACCTGTTTTCTGGTCAATACCAACCATGGACATACGTGTTTTACCACGTTTGTCTGCACCCAAATAACGAACATAAACTGTGTCACCTTCCTTGATCTTGGCATCTTCGATTTTCGCAAGACGTTCGCCTGTGATTTCGGAAATATGAACCATCGCTTCGAATCCATTCAAGATTTTTACAAACAGACCGAATTCTTTCATGCCTGTTACGGTACCCTGATAGATTTCGCCAATTTCTGGTTCGGCAACAATATCCTTGATACGTGCGATTGCGTTATCTGCATCTTCCTTGGAAACAGCCATGATTTTTACTATGCCATCATCTTCCAAGTCAATTGTTGTGTTTGTTTCACGAACCAATGCCTGAATAACACTGCCACCCTTGCCGATAACATCACGAACCTTGTCCGGATTAATTTTAATCGTATAGGTCTGAGGCGCATATTCAGAAACAGATGTACGTGGTTTCTTAATCGCTTTTTCAATCTTGCCCAAGATGTGCATACGCCCATCTTTTGCCTGAGCCAATGCGCGTTCCATGATTTCAAATGTAATAGATGTGATTTTAATATCCATCTGTAATGCAGTTACACCACGATCAGTACCTGTAACCTTGAAATCCATGTCGCCCAAGTGGTCTTCGTCGCCCAAAATGTCCGTCAGAATTGCGTAATCATCACCTTCCTTAATCAGACCCATTGCGATACCCGCAACCGGACGTTTCATCGGAACACCACCATCCATCATTGCCAATGTTGCACCGCATGTTGTTGCCATCGATGAAGAACCGTTGGATTCCAATATATCTGATACAACGCGAATTACATAATCAAATTCTGCACGTGTTGGTACCATTGGGTGAACCGCACGCCATGCTAAATTACCATGGCCAATTTCACGACGACCCGGGGCACGTAATCCCTTGCATTCGCCAACCGAATAACCTGGGAAATTGTAATTCAAGATGAAATCACGTTCTTCGGCACCGTCCAATGATTCAATTGGCAAGGCATCCTTGCCACCACCAAGGGTCAATGATACCAATGCCTGTGTTTCACCGCGTGTAAACAATGCAGAACCATGTGCGCGTGGTAATACACCCAATTCGATTTCAATTGGACGTACAGTTTTATTATCACGACCGTCAATACGTGGTTTGCCCGCCAAAATATTGCCACGCATAATACGCGCTGTTAAATTTTCAATAACCTCGTCCGCCCATGATTCCAATGTGGACGATGCACGTTCTGAATCTGGGAACATTTCAGGAATACGAGCCTTGGCCGCGGTGTGAATGGATGCCAATGTTTCCAAACGAACCAATTTTTCCTTAATCTGTAATGCATCTTCGATTTGACCTGCAAATGTTTCAAAATCTTCTTCCATTTTGATTTGTTCGGCTGTTTTTTCAGGTGTTGCCCAACGTTCTTTGCCTGCAATATCTGCTAATTCGTTAATCGCCGAGATAACCTTCTGCTGGGCATCAAAACCGAATTTTACAGCACCCAATACGGTCGCTTCGTCCAATTCGCCAATTTCAGATTCAACCATCAAAACACCGTCTTTGGTTGCGGCAACAACCAAATCCATTTCCGAGTTTTCTGCAAATTTTCTTGATGGATTCAGGATATATTCCCCGTCCGCATAACTTACACGTGCAGCACCAATTGGCCCCTGAAAAGGAACACCAGACAATGCCAACGCGGCAGATGATGCAATCATAGCCAAAATATCAGGCTGATTTTTCTTGTCATAAGAAAATACCTGAGCAATGATTTGAACCTTGTTCTTGAATGTTTCAGGAAACAATGGACGAATTGGTCGGTCAATCAAACGTGCAATTAATGTTTCACCTGTGGATGATTTACCTTCGCGTCTGTCGCGTGAACCTGGGATACGACCCGCTGATGCGAATTTTTCCTGATAGTCAACCGTCAAAGGAAAAAAATCTTGACCTTCGACCGCAGTCTTTTCTGCACAAACAGTTGCTAAAACCATCGTGCCACCCATTGTTGCCAAAACAGAACCGTTTGCCTGCTTTGCCATGCGACCTGTTTCAAGGCGCAATGTTTCGCCGCCGTATTCAATTTCAACAGCAACTGGATTATTCAGTTTTGCATCTTTTTTAAATAAACCAAATACCATATTTTTTAACTCCATATTTTTTATATTATTTTCATAAACACGAAGAAAAATCATTCGTTTCTGCACCCTGATTAACAGGCGCACAAAGGAACAATTCATTCTCCGCGGAATTTATTATAATTCATATTTAAGTGTTTGCAAGCAATGATTAGATTAAAACATGCTAAAAAAATCCCCCAAACGGGGGAATTTTTATTCAGATACAACGGTTTCGTTTACTGTTTCTGTAATAGTTATTGTCGGATTAGACAATTCTGTAATCAGTTTTTGAAAACGTGTTGCGCTATCTACATCATTCAAGGCAATCGCAATTGTGTGCGCAGATTCCAAATCCGTGCGCGCAGCATCAATATTGCCAATATTTAAATTTAATGCGGCAGATTTTTCAAAGAACATCATTGCACGACTTGATAACGTTTCGCGTTCTTCTGCGGTTGTTGCGCCCTGAATCTGTTCAGATATTACACGAATTGCAGATGAATAATCATTAATCGCATCAGCATATTGACCCAAGGCCGTATATGCTTCGGCACGTTCTGAATATACAGATGGGTTTACAGTACCTTCTGGGCGCGCAAGTGAATTTGTATAATCAGCAATTGCCCCCTCGTAATTTTTCATCCACAAATTTAACTGACCGCGTTTTGCATACAAATCGCGCAACAATAAAATTTGTGTTGGTTTTGTCGCACTTGCCGCCAAGGCATTATTAATATCGTTCATCGCCGCACCAAAATCTTCGATACGTGTATTTAACAAATATCTATCATAGTATGCAACTGCGTTTGTTGGATCCTTGCTTAATGCGGTATTAAAATCATCTATCGCGGCACGATAATTACCTGACTGCATATAAGCTTCGCCACGAAGGATATAGGCATCAACAGATGCAGCACCCGCATCAATTGCAGACGTCAAATCAGACAAAGCTTCATCAATATTGCCCGCCATTAATTTTTCTTTGCCCTTATCATAATAATCGCCTGACTGCATCAGAACTTCTTCTGTGATTTCCATATTTGGAGCTGCCGTTTGAACATTATGCGAACGACCCAAAATATAAAAGGTTGCAGCAATGAAGAATAAAATTATAAACCAATAAACATAAATCGATGCAGACCACGTATTTGAACATGGTTTGGATTTTGTTTCTTTTATCGTTGGCTTCGATGCCACAGGACGTACATTGACACGACCTTTTGAAATTGATGTTTTTTTCGCAGTTGTTTTTTTCATAGAAAACTCCCTTCCTTCTGATAATTGAATATTAGAGTTTTTTTAATATTTCGTCAATTGTTTTCTGCGATATTTTTTCAATTTTTCCAACGGGCAATTTTCCCAATTTAATCCCCGCAAATGATGTTCGATGTAATTTACGTACAGGACATCCGCATGCACGCAAAACAATTCGTACTTCGTTCTTTTTTCCTTCGTATATAGTTACGCGTAAATTATTATTTCCAACAACTTCTATTTTCATTGGCGAATATTTTATTCCATCAACAGTTATCCCATTGCGTGCCATATCTAATTTTGAATAATCGTTACCATTTACCGTTGCGATATATGTTCGCGGCACATTTGATGATGGTAATGTTAATTTGCGCGCCAATTCACCATCATTCGTTAATAATAACAACCCTGTTGTTTTATAATCAAGCCGACCAATATATTTTAACCCCTTGTATTCCATTGGTAAACAGTCATAAATCGTTCTGCGTCCGCGTGGGTCGCGTATGGTCGTCATTGTATTCAACGGCTTGTGAAATGCGAAAACTTCTATATCTGTATGTGGTAAAATTTCCCGCCCATCAAGACAAACCCTGTCCCCGTCTTCGACAAAAAACACGGGCGATGTAACAAGCCCACCATTTACACTGACGTGCCCTGCTGCAATTAATTCTTCGGCACCACGGCGCGATGCGACACCACAATCTGCAATATATTTTGCGATACGAATAGACATTTTATTTTATCACCTTGGCTAATGCGATGACGGATGCAACCTCGGCCCGAAGGATTGTTTTTCCCAATGATATACCATGCGCGCCCGCGTTATCAAGCGCAACAAATTCAGAATCAGAAAATCCACCTTCGGGTCCGACAAGAATATTTTTTACACCCGATGGAATATCATATGTATTATGTCCATACGCGGCACGTTCATCTGCAAAAACAATATCTGATAAATTAATTTCAGAAAATTTAATCGGTGATAATATCTGTGGGACTGAATTTCGGTTGGATTGTTCTGATGCCTCAATCGCGATTTTTTTCATCCGTTCCCAATTTATATGATTTGCATTTGTACGATCTGTGATAACAGGCTGAAATTTCGCAACGCCCATTTGGGTCGCCATATTTATCAGGTCGTCAGTACGCTTAATCGGCGCAAACATTAATGTAATATTATTAGATGGGTCAACATGTGATGTCTTTTCACCAATAGACAAAAAACGTCCATCATCCGTCAGATGTGCAAAATATTCTATCCCGCTATTAAACGCAAGACATTCATTTGTGCGCATAACACGAGATAAATAATGCGACACATCGCGCGCAATCGGTACCTGAACACCAGATTCTATTTCTTGGTCAACAAAAATTCTTGGAATATTTTTCATATTTTTGTATTTCCTGATTTATAAATAATCTTTTTTCTGATATAATCATAACATTATGGCAGTAAAATTCAACTTTTTATCAGCATCAGGCAAAGGAAAAGGCGTTGGTATATTTAAATCCAGCACCTATAAAGAACACGAACAAACCCCACTCGCACGGGAATTTTGGTCAATACGTTGGAATATAATAATATGGCTGATTGCGGCATTTATGTTCGCGTGCACGTTTCCAATTGAGCATATTTGGCGTTACAATTGGTCGCCTGCGACACGTCAATGGGTGTATATTTATTTTCATCAGATGATTTCAACATTTGGAATGTCCGTGGTCGCAGAAATACCATATTGGATTGCGCGTACCGTATTACGTCCCGACATTGCATGCATTACACCGCTGTTGCCAATACTGGGGTATTTCTTCCTGTCTGATGCAACAATGACAGATGAATTCAACCCACATTCCAAGGATAAATATAACGAAAAAACCGCGCGCAAGGCCGATGTAAATGACATCAAAAAAATGGCATCCGACCATAAGAATAAAGAAGGATTATTCGGCGGTTTTATGATGATTTTGGGATATTTTAAGGGAAAACCATTGAAAATGGATACATGTTTATCTGCACTGTTATTGGCACCTGCGGGCACAGGTAAAACACAGGGGGTCGTTATACCAACAATTTTGGGATGTGATAATGTATCAATGATTGTAAACGACCCTAAACCCGAACTAGATAGGGATACATCAGGGTATCGCGCAACCGTTGGGCCAGTATTTATATTAAACTGGGCGGCGCCCGATGAACCTGAAAATGGTATATATTATCCTGCGTGGAACCCATTGTCGCCTGAAAACATGCCGGTAAGCGCTGAAGAACGCAGTACATATATTCAAGTTATTGTTAATACAGTTATTGAAGAAAATGCCAAGGATCCGCACTGGTCAAATACTGCGCGTGCAGCATTAACAGGATTTATCAATTTTATCGTTTCCAAGGTAGAACGCGCCAAGGCAAATGATTATTTCTATAACCGTCTTAAAACCGGAACATTTGATGAACAGGATGCCGCCGTATTGATGGATTATTATATGACAATGTCATCAGACCCGAATGCGTACGCGGCACTGTCTTTATTGAAAAGTGGGGAATTAAATATAAATAACTATGTCCACGTTGGTACATGGGCAGGTTTGCCATCTGAATGGTTTGGCGCCGAAGCATCAATCCCAATGTTTTTGGCATGGTATGTCGAAGGACAGATTAAGGTTGGTCAGGCAATTGAAGAACGCAAACGTCAAGGCGACCAAATGGTTATGATGGCCGATCCAATGAAAGACTTCTTGAACGAAGCTGTGGCAGAAGCACAATTATACGCATATGACAGCGATGCTATATCATCCCTGATTAATTTAGTAAACACACCGGACAAAGAACGCGGTTCTGTCATTTCCACGATGAATGCAGGATTAAATATTTTCAGACATCCTGCTGTTAATAAACACACACGTCATTCCGACCTGCATTTCACCGATTTGCGTGGCATGGTTGATCCACGTGATGGCAAGATAAAACCAGTAACAATATATCTATCTATGAATGTTGCTGATGCGCCTGCGTTTAAACCAATTACCAGTATGTTTATTGAACTGCTTTCAAATTTCTTGATTGCAAATCCACCAGAAAAAATTAATCACGGTCAAAAACTTGGGCCATATCCTGCGTTATTTGTATTGGACGAAATGCCAACTATGAATAAGTTAGAGGCGATTATCCAAGGACCTGCCGTTGGACGCGGTCAAAAGGTATCATACCTAATCGTTGGTCAGGATATCAGTCAGATTCAAGATAAATATGGTGAAAAGGCAGCAGAAACAATTATCGCCAATACCGCAGCGAAGGTTATTCTGCGTGTTAATGATCCTGCAACCGCAGAAAAATTCACCCATATGATTGGCAAGAAAAAAACAAAAAAGAAAGAAAAAGGTCCAGACGGCAAGGAAGTAGAGGTAGATAAAGAAGAAGACCTATTTACACCAATGGATTTGATGACACTGGGGAATGGGAAACAGATTGTCCTGTATCAGGGACATTATAACCGCCCGATTGAGGCAGATGGGGAATGGCATTTCTTTCGCAAGAATAAAATCCAAATCGCCACAAATGACAAGGTTCGTATGGGGCGCGCATCACCAATACCTGAATACCTGATACCAAAACATCATCGCGCATTGCGTTACCCAGGCGTTCCGTTATTCCAAGACGAAAAAACCCATGAACTGCGCGAAGCCAAGGAAATTATTCCAGAAAAACAAAGTTAAAAAATCCCCTGTTTAGGGGATTTTTATTATTCTTTTCTTGCATTCATCTTGTTTGCCTATGGATTTTTTAAATTCCCACGGTACCAAATATACCTTTTCGAAAACCATCTGAATTATAAATTGATTGTTGGCCGCAATCGGATACACACGTGGATTGGCAAGTGGTTACGGTGTAGGAGCGTATCTGATTACACACCCAGCGTGAAACCGCAGGATGCGTCATTTTACACCAACAATATTTTCGTTCTGCGCCATTTGCATCCACACCACTTAATCCCGAATCCGCTGTAATAAATGTTGATGAATATTCGCCCGTGCCATAATATGCGCCGCTGCCGGATGTGCGTCCCAACCCCTCGGCTGCGGACAGGCATGTTGCCTCACCCGCGATACGACCGTATGGGAATTGTGTCCACCACGACTGTTCGGCGGCATTGTTACCAGCACTGGTCCCCCGCACCTGTGGGTCAAACGCCAGAACCATAACATTATCACGCGCACACATATCAGTTGCGTTTGCAAATATTGGC
>JAFYXQ010000003.1 GCA_017546085.1 Alphaproteobacteria bacterium
AAATATTGCTGCAAATTCAGATGCGATTAGTGCAGAAAAAACACGCGCAGAAACAGTCGAAGCAGAATTAGATAGCAAGATTGAAACAAATACTGCGAATATTGCTGCAAACAAGACTGCAATCGAAACAAATGCAACAAACATTGCAACGAATGCGACAAATATTGCTGCAAACAAGACTGCAATTGAATCCGAAGTTGCACGCGCGACGGCCGCCGAAGCAGAATTAGACGGCAAGATTGCATTGAATACAGCGGCAATCGAAGAAGAAGTTGCAAATCGTATCGCAGGCGATGAAATGACATTGTCAGCAGCCAAGGCATACGTGGATGCTAAAAACAGCATGTCTTTGAAATCTGCGTATGATTATACCGACAAAAAAGTTGGCGCATTAGAAGAAGAACTGTCAGCAGGTATCGCAAGTGCAGCGGCAATGTCTTCTGTTGCGGTATCTAATGTTGCCAAAGGTGAAGTTTCTGTTGGTGGTGGTTATGGATACTATAACAGCCAATCCGCAGTTGCATTGGGTGCAGCAATGGGTCTGACAGATAACTGGTCTGTAAATGCAGCAGCCGGTTTGTCTGATTCAAATGTTTCATTCCGTGCAGGAACAAATTATAAATTTAAATTGTTCTAATTTTCTTACTTTCGTTTGTTGTTAAAATCCCCCATTTGTTGGGGGATTTTTTGTTAGTACTTGACTTTTTTATAAATTTGTGTTACTATTAATTGGTCAGAAGGGTGCAGTTCTGCACAGAATCTCTCCAACCAAGGAAAAAATTATGCATATTAATGAATTGAAGGCTAAAACGCCACAGCAGTTGCTGAAAATGGCGGAAGATATGGGAATTGAAAATCCATCCCAGTTAAATGTTCAGCAGTTGCGTTTCGCGGTTATGCGTGTGTTTGCTGCGGATAAGAAGGTTACACTTATTGGGGATGGCGTATTGGAACGTATGCAGGATGGTTTTGGATTCCTGCGTGCACCAGAATCAAACTATTTGGCGGGGCCAGATGATTTGTATGTGTCGCCAAATTTAATCAAAAAATACGGCTTAAAAACAGGGGACTATGTCGAAGGGCAAATTCAGGCGCCTGCGGCGGAAACAGAACGTTATTTTGCGTTGGAAACAATCGAACGTGTTAATGGTGATAATCCTGAAAAATTGAAACATCGTGTTTCTTTTGATGATATGACACCATTGTATCCTGATGAAATGCTGAAGATGGAAGTTCCTGATGACAAGGACAAGGGACGCAATCTGTCTGCACGTGTCATAGATTTGATTTCACCAACAGGTAAGGGGCAACGTTCGTTGATTGTTGCACCGCCACGTACCGGTAAAACGGTTATGTTGCAAAATATTGCACATAGTATTGCAACAAATTATCCTGATGTAAAATTAATCGTGTTGTTGATTGATGAACGTCCCGAAGAAGTTACTGATATGCAACGCAGTGTCAAGGGAGAGGTTATTTCATCAACATTTGATGAACCTGCCGCACGTCATATTCAGGTGGCTGAAATGGTTATCGAAAAAGCGAAACGTTTGGTAGAGGCTGGTCAGGATGTTGTTATCTTGCTCGATTCTATTACGCGTTTGGGGCGTGCATATAATACATGTGTTCCATCCAGTGGCAAGGTTTTAACCGGTGGTGTTGATGCATATGCATTACAGCGCCCAAAACGTTTCTTTGGTGCAGCACGTAATATTGAAGGTGGTGGTTCATTAACCATTATTGCGACTGCGCTGGTTGATACGGGGTCAAAAATGGACGAAGTTATTTTCGAAGAATTCAAGGGAACAGGTAATAGCGAAATTATTCTGGATAGAAAATTGTCTGATAAACGTGTGTATCCTGCGATTGATATTACCAAGTCTGGCACGCGCAAGGATGATTTGTTGGTTGGCAAGGAAACGTTGGCCAAGACATATGTTTTGCGCAGAATTATTAATCCAATGGGCACGTTAGAAGCAATGGAATTCTTGCTTGATAAATTACGTGTAACAAAAACAAATGACGATTTCTTTGCGTCTATGAATCAGTAAAAAAATCCCCCAGTTGGGGGATTTTTGTTGTGTTAAAAATGATTTTATGTTAAAATTTTCTTGTCGGCAGGTGTTCTGTCGATGGGGTGTGGAAACCCGAACAATACGCGTCGGAATATATGCAGATGGCGCTGTGTGGCGTCTTTTTTTATTCTGATGATAACAACTCCTGACCCAAATGGTCAGGAGGGCTTGTGAATATATTGAATAAGCAGCACAATTCGTATTGATTGTTTCCAACCTCCTGACCGCTTTGATTCTCAATGCGGTTTTTGTTTTGAAACAAAGGGGGATAATATGGGAAAAATTATTTTTTCAATTTTATTTTGTGTTGTGCCAATGATTGCAAACGCAACTGATATGTGTGCGCGGGATAATGTAACAGTGTTGGCGTTTGACCCACAAGTTGGCTGTGTTTCGAGAGGTAACAACAAAGCGGAATTTTCGTGGTGGGCGCAGATGTCATACGGTTATGTTGCAGGTGAGTCAACATGTCTTTCCCAGACCGAGGTTAACCAAAAATCATTTTCCCCAGGGTTAAGCGGTGTTGATGCAAATGGCGAAAATCGTATATTTTGTTACTGCAGAATATCGCATCCCGTTGTTTCAGGTTGGGGGCAAAGATATAAACACCCAGACCCTACAAGCTGCACTAATTCTTGTTATAATTATTGTAATAGTACGTCGGGTGGGCCAAGTTTTTGTGGAAGCGCTGATTATAGAAAAGAATTGTTTGATAGTATTGGAACTTAATTTAATGGGTATTTATAAAGATGAATAAAATTTATTGTTTGGTTGGGGCTGCTGTGGCGGCCCTAATTTTTTATCTGATGGGTGAACGCGCAGGGCGATTGCAGTGCGCTAAAAATCAGAACGAGGATGTTGTAATTCAACAAAGTGAAATTGTAAAATTACAGGGGGATATTAATGCAGAAACTTTTAATCGTGGTGTTGCCGATATTCGTCGCGTCCTGCGTGAAAAATACACCATTACAGAATAATGTTTGTGCACCAATTGTTTGTAATCCTATATATGGACGGGCGGGGGACTGGGATATTATCAGTGATGATTTGGCACGGAATATTTATCGGCATAACAAAATGTGCGAAGAAATTAATCGTTTGCAATAACAGATATTAATTCGTGTACAATTTGGGCGCATCTTTTATCGCCGTTTGGCGCATATTCAACAAATTCTGTACTGTATGCGTCCCGAAATTCATGCAGTAAATATTTCGCAGTGTTTATTGTTATTCCGCTGGGTTCAGGAACCAATACGTTCGGAAAATAAATCGGGTCAATTACATCGAAATCAAACGAGATAACAAAAGGTCGATTCCCGATTCGTTTGCGAATTTCTGAAATGTATTTTGCGCATGCTGTGGCGTCGTTTATTTCATCAGATGTGCGATAGTAGATGTTTTTTGACTGAATAAATTCGATTTCTGCGGGTTCATAAGAACGTGTGCCCAAAAAAAATAAATTTTCAGGGCATAGGGCAGGAAATTTTTTCTGCATTTTTATCCAGCGCGGATCCCCGTCACCCAATAATGCGCGTACGTTCGTTCCGTGGGGTGAACCTGTGGCCTGAATTTTGGATGTTTCGGGTGTATGTATGTCAAGATGCGCATCAATGTATATTAAACATATGTCTTGTTCAGGTATTGCGTCAGCTAACGCAATAAAATGACCGTAATTTACAGAATGGTCGCCGCCAATCATTATATGCGCATCAGATGGGGTGGCGTTATATGTTATTTTATGGACGTTATATGCATCGCCGAATCGGTCTGACAGACATTCGTTGGTTGATACATGTGGGGCGGTAATAATTGTCCAATCTGAATCTGGAAACATTTTTTGAACGGTTCGTGGTGCCATTGCTGGACCCGCATTTGTTATTGTGGCCGTTGCGCCACGTGCGTATTCAACCCCAAGAAAATTAGTCATTGTATAGCCCCAAGATACTTTCGGCGGCATTTTTTATGCGCAGTAATGATTGTTCGTATGCGGCGCAATCGCGTGCGATTTCAGAACGATATACGTCGCGTAAATTTGTTGCCATATAGTTACAGCCGCGCAGATGTTGGACGCAATATTCGTGCCCCGTTGCAAATGCATTTTGACCGCGGACACGGCTTTCCAAATCGGCCCAATTTATATCCAATGATGCGTCAATGTTTTCCCATGAATTGCCATCGCTATATTTGCCAACCGTTTCCATCCAGTATTTATTCATTTCTGCATCAGACCAACGATTGTTGTCCTTGGTTGTTAATAATTGTTTAATAAGCGATTCGATTTTAGACTGATACATTGCATCAATTTGTGATAGTTTTGAACTGCAATAGCAGCGGTTGTATGCGGTATCTTCGCGTTCGCAATATCTGTTCATGCATTCTGTATAGTCTGCCAAACATCGTACAGATGAAACGCGTTCTGTGGTGCCGGTGGTTATTGGTGTGGTTGTGCCACGATATGCGTATGAATTCTGACCCCGTGTGTCTGTGGTTGTTGTGCTGCGCATCGTTTGACCGCGTGGCATTGCCGCAGATCGCGCAACAACGCGGCGCTGTGGATTTGTGTTTGGAACAGGGATGGCTGCGCGTGCAGATGTTTGAATTTTTTGTGTGGGCGTTGTGCCACGAATCGCGGTTGGTGCAGATGTTGCAGCGCGTGCAACGTTTGATGTCGGGCGTGGAACCACGCGGCGTTCGCCGCCGATTTTGGTTGTTTTTACCACTGTATTAATTGGATTTGTTGATTGGGAATTTGTAACACCAGGATTTAAATTGGTGCGCATATTGTTATTCATGTATGGATACATGTAATTATAATTATATGGTGTTGTGTCGGTCAGGCGTGCGTCGCGTGTTATCGCATTTGTTGTACCACAAAATAGTAAATATATTGAAAAGATGTATAGTATTTTCTTCATTGTCTATATGATAGAAAACTTTGTAAAATCAGACAAGCATAAAATTATGCATAAAAATTTGCATTTTGAAAAATTGCTGTTATAATAGACTTCGTTTCGGGGTGTAGCTCAGTCTGGTAGAGTGCTTGGTTTGGGACCAAGATGTCGAAGGTTCGAATCCTTTCGCCCCGACCAGAAAATTCAAACCGTCGCAAATGCGGCGGTTTTTATTTTCTGTTTGGGACGTGCGGATTCAAACGACAAAATGACTTTTGTCATGTTCGAATCTTTCCCTCGGTTTGGCGCGAAATACGCCAAATCTGCGGGGCATTCCTGACAATTTGCCTGCGTTTGA
>JAFYXQ010000030.1 GCA_017546085.1 Alphaproteobacteria bacterium
TAGTTCTCTTGCAACTCAACCAGTGTGGTATAAGGATCAAATAATATCTGGCCTGCTTGGACATAAAAGTCATGTTTCTTAAACAAATCTAATGCCATGCAATTTTGTTCAACCGATGCGCCCTTGGCCATTCGCTTCAACGCAGTTGTAGAAAAATTTTCTATTCCGCATGAGAATGAGAAAAAACCAGCACGTTTTAATTCTGCAAGCACTTCATCTGTCACCCTGTCGGCACGTATTGAGCCACGTAAACCAAAGGCAAGACCATATTCTTGCATTTTGTTTGCAAAATCGCGACACCATTGCGCTTCCCTGTCACCATCAACAAAGGAATCGTCAATAACTTTGATATGTTGCACACCTAAACTTTTCAAATACCGCATTTCAGATATAATATTATCTATGCTACGCCCACGCCATTTTGGAGACTTTGACAGTCTAAAAAAAGAATTTATACTACAAAAAGAGCAATAACCCGTACAACCACGTGCCGTCAACAGGTGTATGGGTGTACGTTTATCTATTGCGATTTTTACCGTATCACGAACTGGGATTGGCAGGTCGTCCAGCGGGCTTAATAACTTTACAATGGGATTATGCGTATTTTTGGTATTTTCTTTATAACTTAGATTCTTAATACCTGAAACAGGGGTTTTATCTTGTAACGCTTGTGCTAAATCACAAATCGCCTGCTCGCCCTCGCCACGAATTACGAAATCAAATCCGCTGTCTAAAAATAAGTCTGGACTAAAAGTGGGGCCAAAACCACCTGCAACAAAGGTAATGTTTTTTTGTTGCTTTACAGCATCCAATGTCTTTAACGCCTGATCTATATTGGATTGATACGCAGAAACACCAATGAACAAAGGATCTTTGTCTTGTAAAATTTTATTTGCTAATTCGTCTGGCGTCCAGCCATTTAGCCAAGCATCTAAAATTTTTACCTCAAATCCATTTTTTTGTAAAACTGCAGACAAATACCCCAGCCCCAGATTTTCTTCTGCAGTTCTATGACTGATGGGTGCTGGGGTCGCTAAGATAATAAAATTATTTTTGTTCTGCGTACTTTGCAATTTCAGCCTTTAAACTGGGGTCTGCGGACATATCTGCAAATTCTGTAGGATATATCCATTTATATTCTGTATGCTCACTTGACAGTTTTACATCTCCCCCCAGATATTTAGCTAACAAAGTAATACCAACAGTTTGTCTTTCTTTTGCAGGCGTCATAAATGACCACAACGACCATGGTCTGAATTCAATTTCTACATCAAGACCGGTTTCTTCAAATACTTCGCGCTTGATACCATCTGTTGTTTTTTCACCATACTCAATTTTCCCGCCTGGGATATCCCATAATTCGGCATAAACATCTTCTTCGCAACTGCGCTTCAGAACTAAAATCTTATCGTCTTTATGTATAATTGCCTTCAACGCAACCTTAAATTCCGCCATTTTGCTTCTCCTTGTATGGGTAGTATCTTACTGTATAAATTCACAAAATCAAGTTTTGATTAAATTTTTCTTTTACTCATAACAAAACTATATGGAAAAAATTTAAAATTTGTTTTCAAGTAAAATATTTTTAAATTTGGCGATTAAAAAAAAGATCACATTTGAAAAAAATTCCTTTCCCGTTATTAATTAATTATAAGGAGTCCAAGCCTGTCATACCTGCAAAGGCGGGAATTGGTTCGCGTTATGATTGAACGAGCAACGTATTTGCAAGAACAACTGATATTCTATATCAACATCAATCCACAGTTGTATAACTCATTTTTATCTACATAACATATCAATCATAATAATAGTCCAATGGAATATACTGCAAATGGCGACAATGTGACGATTGTGCGACCGGTTGTGCTGCGCCGATATGCCAACACCAGATTTAGCGGTGGACGCAATGGCACGCTGAGCATTACAGAAAACAACCACTTGATATTAAAGGCCTTTGCCACGGCATGGAAATATAGAGAATTGTATGAACAGGATGGGGATATCCACAGAATATTCCGAGAAGAACGCACTTCGCCACGCCAGTTTTACCGACACCTAGATGTCGCATATATGAATCCGGACAATGTTAATGAAATACTGTCCGGGAAAATATACATAAATGTTAATGACTTGTTTCAGATTGCGAGAGAGAATCAACTATATTAGTTTCAAATACTTACCGAACAAGTCTATCATATAACCAGACGACATCTGTTCATCCCACTTCTTAATAATTTCGCACTTCTGATCGTCATCAACAATTTGTATATTGTTGACACCGAATAAGCGTGCTACATCTAAACGTAGCTCACAAATATAACTGCGTATATTTTCATCTTTAAACAACAAATCTGCATCAGTTATTAACGAACTAACTTTATTATATAAAGGACGCACAAATTTTGCATCGATCCCATCAATTTCTTTATTATTTAAAGCAAACAATTCGGAGCTTGCACTTAGTATTATATCTTTTATATCATTGTACACTTGGAAACGCTTATCATATAAAAAATCGTCTTTTTTATGTTTATCGATTTTTAACTGAGCCTTAGAAATAAAAAATGCAGCGACCCCAATCGCAGCAGCAGAAAAAGCACTTATTCCGGCAAATACACAATTTAATACATTCATTTTAAATCCTTTATATTCATGTGACAAATATAAGAAACATTGGCATATTTTCAAGACATACACGATACTGGCATCGGGATTTTGGGGCTTGTATGTAAGTGGTGGGATTATTCGATTATTTGATAACTTCGTTGTACATACCGGTAACTTCGTGGGATAAAAGTGGCTGGAAACCGCCTAAAAACAAAACCCCGACAGATTTTGTCGGGGCTTTGATTATTTCTGGCGGAGACGAAGGGATTCGAACCCTTGATACCCTTGCGAGTATACCACATTTCCAATGTGGCGCACTAGACCAACTATGCGACGTCTCCTAATGCTTTACAGATTATTCTTCGATTTCTGTTTCTGATTCTTCGACTGATTCAACTGGAATATCATCCGATAACGCAGATTCCAATTCTGCATCAATTTCGCGCAACAATGGATCCTCGCTGCCAACTTCCAATGTTTCTTCGCCAAGTTCAACAGATGGTGTTTCCTTGTATGACTGAACAAATTCGTGGCGTACGTTATCAACATCCAACTTACCACTCGCAATTTCACGAAGAGCTAAAACTGTCATCTTGTCATGCTTCTTTTCAATTACAGGTTCTGCACCGCCGTTCAAATCACGAACGCGCTGAGATGCCAACATCCCAAGTTCATAACGACTTTCTACGTATGGTAAAGTATCTGAATTTGTTGTGCGTGCCATTTCTTAAATCCTTTGTTGAAATAGTTTTTCGTCAGGCTATAATGCCCTATGGATGGTAAAAATGCAAGAAGAAAATAAAAAAAGTAATATTAAATCGATAACTTTTGGTTGCAGACTGAATGCGTTAGAGGCTGAAAAAATCAAAAACATGCTGAAACCGCATATAGATTGCGCCATTGTTGTTAATACATGCGCCGTTACAGCAGAGGCTGAACGACAGTCCGGTCAGGCCGTGCGAAAAATTGCACGCGAAAATCCAAATGCGCCTATTTTTGTTACTGGGTGCGCTGCGACACGTAATTCGGTACTATTTTCTGAAATCCCAAACACTATGGTTGTTCATAATCAGAACAAGTTAAATATTGCAGCGTACATCGACGCAATCAATACAGCAAAATGTAATATTGTTTCACCAATAATTGAAAAATTTCATGGCACAGAATCAAAATTATCAAAGCAATTTGTCCAAATTCAAAATGGCTGTAATCATAACTGTGCGTATTGCATAACACGCGCACTACGCGGTCCATCCGTATCATTCGATTACAATGATATTTTAGCAGATGTTAAATCTGCAGTTAAAAGCGGTTTTTATGAAATTGTTTTGACAGGAATCGATATCGCTTCATATGTTAAGAAAGACAACGATAAAGTTTATCTGATATCTGATTTATGCAAGCGATTGCTGCAAGATGTGCCAGATATTAAGCGACTGCGTTTGTCATCTGTGGATCCTGCGGTGCCAGACATCGATAATGTCATCGATTTAATTTTAAATGATTCACGCATGATGCCCCACCTGCATTTTTCAATGCAGTCAGGTTCAGATACAATTTTACAATCAATGGGGCGCAGACATAACGCAAAACGTGTACGCGATCTGGTTGCACGTGGCAACGGTAAAATTACATTTAGTTGGGATATTATCTGTGGTTTTCCAGGTGAAAACGAAGAGTTGTTTAACGAAACCCTGGATTTAGTCCATGAAACAAAACCGATTAAAATTCATGCCTTCCCATTTTCACCACGCCCTGATACGCCTGCGGCAACAATGCCACATCAAGTTAATCGGTCGATTTCTAAGGATAGGGTAAAAATTATAAATGATGTCGCAAATAAAAATCGTGCTGATTTTATGCAGGCACAAATCGGCAAAACACTTCAAGTATTGGTAGAAGAAAATAATGTCGCAAGATGCCCGCACGATATAGAAGTTAGAATTGATGGCGCACCCATACCTGCACGAACAATTTGTAACGTTTATTTAGAACAGGTCCAAGGAAATTATTTTATTGGCAAGGTTGTTTATTAATGCTAGGATACATGCTATGAAAAAGAAATTATTTATTTTATTCGCTACACTGATTACAACCACCACTGCAAATGCAGAATTTAAGACCAAGGCAAAGTCAGCCTTCTTAATTGATTATGATTCTGGGGTTGAAATCGTTGCAAAAAATGCCGACATACTAATGCCACCATCTTCGATGATAAAACTGATGACATTGGCGGTTTTGTTTGACGAGATTAAGGCAGGAAATCTGACCATGGATTCACGTATAACAGTTGGCGAAAATGCTGATTACAATCGCCCTGAATGGTACCCTGCGAGCAAGATTTGTTTGGTCGCCGGTCAGACAATTACTGTGCGTGATTTAATATTAGGATTGATTGTTTTGTCGGGCGGCGACGCATCTGTTGCGGTGGCTGAAAAAATCGCAGGCAGCGAAAGCGCATTTACCGCCAATATGCAGGCCAAGGCACGTAGTATCGGAATGGAACAATCCACATTCGGGAATGCAAGCGGTTTGCCAAATCCAAACAATCTGATGACAAGTCGTGAATTAGCAATATTGGCAGAACATTTGATTTCTGATTATCCTGATATTTATCCAATGTTTGCAACAAAACGCTTTGAATTCAAGGAACACCAAACAGACTGGTGTCGTGAATGGGGACGCACACATACATTGAACTACAACAAACTATTATTTAATATGCGTGGTGCAGATGGACTTAAAACAGGTCATACGGCCGATGGTGGATATGGCATGGTCGCCAGTGCCAAAGTTGGCAGCAGAAGACTAATTGGGGTTATAAACGGCTTTAATGGCAAGGGACATGATGCATTAGCTAGCGAAATGAAAAAACTGTTGGAATACGGTTTAAAAAATACAACTGGCAAGGTTTTCTTCGCACCAAATGATATTGTTACAGAGATACCTGTTTGGTATGGACGAGAAAAAACAGTTGCAGCCACCGTTGCAAAACCATTCGCAGTTACAGTTGATAAGGAAGACGGTTTTAACAACCTGCGCATACTTGCACGATTTGA
The DNA here is from genome assembly GCA_017546085.1 of Alphaproteobacteria bacterium. Classification (GTDB taxonomy): domain Bacteria; phylum Pseudomonadota; class Alphaproteobacteria; order Rs-D84; family Rs-D84; genus Enterousia. The sequence continues at coordinate 5,667 of JAFYXQ010000030.1, forward strand.
TGAACCCGTCAATGCACCCGTAAATCAAGGTGATAAAATTGGGGAAATTATTGCAGAACAAAATGGCAAGGTTATTGCACGCGCTGACTTAATCGCAAAAAAACGCGTTCGTAAAATTCAGTTCTTTGGACGTGTAGTAAAAAATATTCAGGTTATGTTTGGGATATAAAAATGGCACCTAAGAAAAAAGTTGTTAATGAATATAGTTTTCCACATCCAATGGACAATGAAACATTGGTCGGACATAACGATACATTTCGGCGATTTATAGACGCATGGGATAATCGTAATGTGCACCCTATTCATCCTGTGTGGATGCTGACCGGTCCAATGGGAATTGGCAAGGCCACATTAGCATACAAAATTGCAAAAATGGTTTACGGAAATATCGGTGATTTTTTTATTATTGATATGGAACGCAATATTGATAAGGATGGAAAATCTAAAACTGACGGCAAGGTTATTTCTGTTTATACTGTACGCGCGATGATAGATAAAATGCAAATGTCATCTATGTCGGGGGACTGGCGTGTAATTTTAATTGATTCTGTCGATCAATTAAATACGGCCGCGTCAAATGCGATTTTAAAACTGCTCGAAGAGCCGCCTGCAAAAACACTATTTTTGTTGGTGGTACATCAATTGGCAAATGTTTTGCCAACGGTTCGTTCACGCGCCCGTGTCGAAAAAATGCGACCGCTGACCATATCACAATTGCGTGAACTGTGCGCAAGATTCATCCCAGAAGATGAAGTTAGTACGGAAACACTTCGACTCGCAAATGGTAGTTTTGGTCGGATTGCAAATCTTAAAACAACAGGCGGCGACGCAATCTATGCAGAACTAATTGATTTATTACAAGACAAACGCACAAATAGTGCTGATGTTATGGCATTGGCAAAAAAGATTGCACCACACACTGAATTACATGGGATTTTATTAGATGCGATTGCCTATTTTGGTTTGGCAGAAATTTATCCTGCTGCGACGCATGCAATTGCGGATATTAAAAATGTTTATTTGGAACCAGAAATTGGTATATTCAAAATTATTATGGAAATAAAAAGATGTTTATAGATACGCACTGTCATTTAACAGATAAATACAACGATGGTGCAGATGGAGCAATCAGTCGTGCAATCGAAAACAATGTTGGTATCATGATTTGTCCAACCGCAGATCCAAACGATATAGAAAGCGCACTGCAAATCGCGAATTCACATAAAAACATTTACTGCACCATCGGGATTCATCCTGAATGTGCACCTGTGGATGCATCTAAATATTTAACGGACACAGTTTTAACTAACCCGCGGGTTGTCGGGGTTGGAGAGATTGGACTCGACTACCATTATTCGCCAGAAACAAGAACACAGCAAATCGAACTGTTTGAACAGCAATTAGATATCGCAAAAAAACATGCCCTGCCCGTTGCGGTTCATACGCGTGAGGCTGAAGAAGATACGGCAACAATATTACGTGGCGACATTCGCGGTGTCATGCATTGCTATACCAGTTCATGGGATTTGGCGAAGAAAATGTTGGACCGTGGGTTTTTCTTTTCTGCAAGTGGGATTTTAACTTTTAAAAATTCCGATGAGGTACGGGAAACGTTTTCAAAGATTCCAACAGATAGAATCGTTATTGAAACAGATGCGCCATACTGTGCACCTGTGCCATATCGCGGAAAAACCTGCGAACCTGCAATGGTTGTCGAGGTAGCAAAAGTTTTGGCACAGATTAAAAATTTGCAATTAGATGCATTAGAAGATATACTGATGCAAAATGTAAAAAAATTATACCCGAAAATAGATATATAAAATGGCAAGACAAATTATTAAATCTGGACAGGTTTCTGAAAATCGTAAGGCGCGGTTTAATTATTCTATTGAAGATACGATAGAGGCAGGTGTTTCATTAACCGGTGCAGAAATAAAATCCATACGATATGGGTTGGTTACGATTGTTGACGGCTTTGTACAGAGACGTGGCGATAACCTGTTTCTGGCCGGCGTAGAAATCCAAAAACTGCCGACCGCTGCACGCATTGTAAATTTTGACGAACGTCGCAGTCGCCAATTGTTGTTGCATCGCAATCAAATTAATCGACTGATTGGAAAATTACAGGAAAAAGGTGCGACAATAGTACCACTGAAGTTATACTTCAACAATCGTGGAAAATTAAAGGTTTTGTTGGGCGTCGGATATGGTAAGAACAAGGTTGATAAACGCGAAACAATTAAACAACGCGAATGGAACAAAAATAAAGCGCGCCTATTAAAGTGATAAAACTTGAATTTCTTATATTAAAACACTATAATATGCATATGTTATTTGAAAACATTATCTTTTCTATGAATAAATGTTGGCGCATTGCCGCCTAAGTTGTTTTTGTGCCCTGCCCATGGGACATAAAAAATGGGCTTTGATTTCAATAAAAAAAATATTAAAATACATAACAAGAAAAGGTATTTATTATGTCTGAATTAAATAAAATTGTTTTAACTGGTATTCAACCAACAGGTATGCCACATTTGGGCAACTATGTTGGCGCACTGAAAACAGCAATCGAACGAACAAACACGAATAAAACATTTATGTTTATCGCTGATTTGCACGCACTGAACAGTGTTCATGATGCAAAAACAATTCGTGAACATACATATCAAGCCGCAGCAATTATGATAGCGTTGGGCGCAAATTTGGATAATACCGTTTTGTTCCGTCAATCTGACATCCCAGAAATTTATCAATTAAATACATTATTGATGAATCTTACGCCAAAGGGGTTAATGAATCGCGCGCATTCTTATAAGGCTGCGATGGATAAAAACATTGCGAATGGCGATGACGTTGATGCCGGTATTAACATGGGATTATATACGTATCCAATATTGATGACTGCTGATATTTTGCTATACAACACCGATATCGTACCAGTTGGGGCTGATCAAAAACAGCATGTTGAATTTGCACGTGATATTGCGGGATATTTTAATCATATGTATGGCGAAGTTTTTAAACTGCCTACACCTGTTATCGGTCAAGAAACGGGTATTATACCGGGGCTTGATGGGCGTAAGATGAGCAAATCTTATGACAACACAATTCCATTAATGTTGCCAGAAAAAGATTTGAAGAAAAAAATTATGCGTATCATTACGGATTCAAAATTACCAGAAGACCCAAAGAATCCTGATGAATCCACTATATTCCAGTTATATAAACATTTTGCAACTGAATCTGAAATTGCAGAATTTGCAGAAATGTTCCGTCGTGGTGGAATGGGATACGGCACTGCAAAAACAATCTTGTTCGACAAGATTAATTCGTTCTTGGCTGGGCCACGCGCAGAATACGAACGATTGATGGCAAATACAGATGAAATAGAACGCATCTTGCAAAATGGCGCTGCAAAAGCACAGCCTGTTGCCGCAGGAACAATCGCGCGTGTTAAAAAATTAATGTTGGGATAATATCTTAAAAAGGAGAGAGATTGTGAAAAAAGCATTCGTTTTAGTTGGGGGAATTTTCTTGACCTGCGCAATTGTTGCGCTGATGTGCGGTGCGTTTGACAGGAACGCCCCGATTAAAACGATTGCCGTTAACGGCGAATGTTTAACAACCGCACCAAAAGATAAAACCGCAATAACTTTGCGTGTTACGACACTGGCGAACAATGCTGCAGAATCTGTACGAAACGCAACAGAACAAATGTCGCAGATTACAGAATATTTAAAATCGCAAAATATTTCTTCGCAAACAACACAATTTAATTCTTATGAAAAGACCGAATGGAATCGCGAAGAACAAAAATCTGTTACATTGGGCATAGAAACAAGTATTGCCGTCGAGGTTTCTGCAAATAATATTGAAACAATCGAAAATGTGTTGGCGTATTTCGCAGATAAACCAAATGTATTTTCTGAAAATTTGCGTATGTACACCAGTCCAGAAGTTTTAAAGCCAATTACTGAAAAATGCTTAACAATTGCGGTTGAAAACGCACGGGAACGCGCAAACGCGTTGGCCGCAGGCGACAATAAACGCGCAGGGAAAATAATAAACATTTCATTTGGGACAAGTGTTGCTGAAAATATTCCAAACACCCCTAGTTTAATGCGTGTAAAAAGTACCGCAATGGGCGCGGCATTTGATGCATCTGGCGCAATCGTAGCCAAGGATACAGATGTTGCTGTTTCTGTCAATGCTATATTTGAAATCAAATAAAGGATTCATGTGCAGAACATCGTTACAGAATTTATTCAACATTTAATTAAGACGAAGAAATATTCGTCGCATACTGTAGCGGCATACGAAGGCGACATTGATGATTTTCTGAAATTCTATGAACGTTTTAATGGGACGCCACCCCTGCCCTGTGATTTGGGACGAGTGGACACAATTTGTTTTCGCGCATTCTTGGCTGACCGGCAGCGGCGTGGATTATCGCATAAATCAACCGCACGTACATTATCTTCGTTACGTGGGTTTTATAAATTTATCGCAACACATTATGACATTCAAAATGAAGCGATTGGGCTGATTTCTTCGCCCAAGGTACCACGAAATTTATCCAAGGCAATTGATCCGATCGACGTTCAAAATATGCAAGATGCAATTCGTGCAATCGACACGCAAAATCCGTGGATTGCTGCACGTGATTGGGCATTAGTATTACTGCTGTTTGGGTGCGGTCTGCGTATATCAGAGGCATTATCACTGCGTAATATTGATGTACGCGGACGCCCCGATGTGTTACGTATCCATGGCAAGGGCAACAAAGAACGATTGGTGCCTGTGTTACCGGTTGTATGGGATGCGATTGAACGATATATTGATTTGCGCCCATTTGGAAACGATATAAACGACGAACTGTTTCGCAGTGTACGCGGGTTGCCTATGTCGCCCCGAATGGCTGAAAAAGTAGTGGAGAGTTTGCGGAATTATCTGCAATTACCAGATTATGTTACACCACATGCATTAAGACATACGTTTGCGACCGCATTACTTGCCGGCGGGGCCGATTTAAGAAGCCTGCAAGAATTGTTAGGACATTCGTCGTTATCAACCACGCAATTATATACCAAGGTAAACATGGCGGAAATTTCAAACATCTACGCAAATGCACACCCACGTGCAAAAGATTAAAAAAAACACCCAATTTTGGGTGTTTTTTTATCACCTTATTGCATACTGTCATCGACAACTGAATACGTCTTGTCAACACCGTTTTCTTTGCGGCTTAATTTCATGATGCCGTTAATAGTGCTGCTTAAATTACCATAGTAAGTCCGTCCATCAATTTCAACATGCAACGCTGGGAACGTTTTCTGGGCACTGCGCAGATAAATTGTCTTGTCCTTGACGTGTAACTTACGTCCGCAATCACCAGATTCATCTGCACCCGCGCCATAGCCGATTGTGGTCAATCCAGATTCACATTGTTCGCGTGATATTGTTTCACCATACGAAGCAGAACCGCCCACACCATAATATCCCGCACCAACATTTACACATATTCCGCGCGGCGTTGGCAGATAAGTACCACCATCACATGTTATTTTACAAGACTTTTGACCTGCATGCGCTGCTGCTGTATCGCCAGAATTATTATAATTTTGCGGACATCTCGTACAATATGTTGCAGCACCA
>JAFYXQ010000031.1 GCA_017546085.1 Alphaproteobacteria bacterium
CCAATCTTGTATGTTTTACCAGTATAGAACAAGATACGTTCTGATGTAGTTGTTTTACCCGCGTCAATATGGGCCATAATGCCAATATTGCGGTACATATGTAAAGGTGCGGTTTTTCCGACTGACATTGTGTCTTTCCTTTGCTTTTATATTTATTACCAGCGGAAGTGAGCAAACGCCTTGTTCGCTTCTGCCATTTTATGAGTGTCAATTTTCTTCTTGAATGCGCCACCCTGACCATTCAGTGCATCACGCAATTCACCAAACAATCTATCCGTCATTGTGCGTTCACCACGTTTACGCGCAAACATAACTGCCCAACGAATAGCCATTGTCTGCTGACGAGCTGGGCGAACTTCACAAGGAACCTGATATGTTGCACCACCAACACGACGACCTTTTACTTCTACAGAAGGCTTCAACGCATCAATTGCTTCCAATGTAGCAGCCAACTCATCACCATCTTTGGCAACTGATTTTAATTTGCTCATTGCACCATATACAATATTTTCAGCAACTTCCTTCTTGCCGTCCCACATAACATTATTAATCAACTTTGCAACAACCAGATTATTATACTTGGAATCTGGCAAAATTTCGCGCTTTGTTGCAGCTTTACGTCTTGACATTTTCTTTTTTCCTTTTTTCGCTTCACCTGTTTTTAACAGATTACTCACGCACATTACATGCGTGCGGTTAACTTATTATTATTTCTTTGTTTTGGCACCATACAAAGAACGACCTTGCTTTCTTGCATCAACACCCTTGGTATCCAAGACACCACGAATGATATGATACTTTACACCAGGCAAGTCCTTTACACGACCACCACGAATCATAACAACACTGTGTTCCTGCAGGTTATGACCTTCACCTGGGATATATGCAGTTACTTCGCGGCCGTTAGCCAGTTTTACACGGGCAACCTTACGCTGCGCCGAGTTAGGTTTTTTCGGTGTTGTCGTATAAACACGTGTACATACACCACGTTTCTGTGGGTTTTCCATCATGTCAGGCGCTGTACTTTTTACAACGACTTTTTTACGAGGTTTCCGAATCAGTTGGTTTACTGTTGGCATTCAAAATCTCTTTGTTTTATTCTACCTGTTTTTAGTCTGCACAAAACCCGCTTATCAGCCTTATATCAACGACTTAATGCCGGATTATAATTCTGAAAACATCAGCGGTTTCATGTGTTTATTGCTTCCCTTATTTACACAGAAAGCGAATATACTATAACCACCGCCCCCACAATTGTCAAGAAAAATATAGGAAAAAAACATAAGAAATTCGCTTGAATCAGGCTATTTTTTAGGATTTTGAAGCCAACACAACTTTGACAAAAACAATACCCGTACAACAAAATAAAAGCCCGCCAAACGACGGGCAATCAAAATCAAAAATCAATTCCAAACAAGACACCAAATGCCATTGGCGCATTATCAAAATTATGAATCACATCTTTGGTCGTATAAACACCTATATATTTAGTAGAATCAATATTATAATTCATCTGAACACCCGCAACAAGACGTTCGCCATCATAATATTTATCAAACAAATCAAAATCAAACATCATTTTTGCAACCACATTCCATTTTTGATCAAGGATATATTGCCCCATCAATCCGACCGTCATTGCCCAGGCATCATAGTCATCATGCGGCATATCATCATTAAGATAATCGAGTTCTACCACCCCTGTAATGGTCCAAACATCTGTCATACGACCAACCCGCGCACCAAGTGTCCAATTATAAGCAATCGTTTCCAAATGATGTTTTGTGTTATAAATCTGCTGACCCCGACCATAAATTTCAGAATGATATTCACCCTGCTGCGCAATTGACCAATCAAAACCAACCGCTAAATCATTCCATGCCCACTTACCAAATTCAGGATTATCCGAAGAATCGTATGAACCGGACGTTTCAATCATTACAGAAAAATTGTCTGTGATACCATACCCAAAAACATCACGCATTTTATACAGTTCCAGGTTCGTATCAAATTCAACCGGCATCAAGACATTGTAAAAACGTCCTTGATTTGGATGATATAACGGATTTCCATCGAACACATTTTGTGCATTTGCCGCACAGTTAACACAAATCAAAGCGCCAATAACAAAAATCTTTTTCATAAATCCCCCTTGTTTATAAACAAAATGATAAAGCATAAGAATTAAAAGATAAACAGGAAGGAATTCCCCCGCCACAGGCGGTGGACATTTGCAGTTGGAATTAAACTCTTTGCATTAGCTGCTTAATAAATTTTTTATAGCCCCATCCCTGCCTGCGCAGGGATGACAAAAAAAAAGGAGAAAAAAACCGGAAATAACAACAGCGCTTAGAAATACACCTAAATTCTATGATACGGGGATTTTATTGCTTAAATCCGACCTTGAACGTATCACCCCACGAACCAACAACCTGACCACCAACGGTACACTTCAGATTTTCAAAACCATCTTCTACTTGCTTTTTCTTCATCAGGACACTGGTAACAACACCACCAACCGTTCCTAAAACAACACCCGCCCCCAAATCCGTCATCAAACGCGCAGTATTAAATTTACCTTCTTCTGTACGCCATTTATTTGCGGCACCCAAATCGGCTATAATTTCATCTATTTTTTTTGCCTTTTCAATTAATAGAACATCCGCATCGGCAGACACATTGATAGTTGTATCAAAATTTAAATTCAACGTTAGATTGTATTTGTTTTCTAAAATCTGCTGTTGATCTGGGGTCATAATACAATACATCTCCACGGCACGAAACTTTAATTGATTATCATTATCATCAACGCCATCCGATTTTGCATTTACATCACCCGCCGCATATTTACTATAAATGTTGAATTGAGATTTAAGAAACTCCCCCACCGCTTCGACACGTTTAATTGATAAATTTGCATTTTGCTGAAATTCGCCTCTAGGACTTGCCATACCAACCAAAACAAGGTTACCACCTTTACAAAAATTTTCGCCTAAACCATCTGTTATACTTGTTCTGCATTCATTATCTAAATCCGTCTTAGCAGTACAAAACCCCACATGTTTCGCGACAATTCCTTCATCCGATAAATCTATTAAACATCCTTTTGGGTTTGTACGACCTGCATTTTTGCACTCATCTTCACCCGGGCTATTTAATCTCTTGCTCGCATCCCCAAACGCGACACCCGTCAGCATTATTGTCATCAATGAAAATAATATTATTTTTCGCATAAAATCCCCCATCTATATAAAATATTATTAGTGCTATTTTATCATAAAATCAAAATTCAAACAAATAAAACTTTAACACCAACCCTGATATAACTTTTTTACTTTGAATTTTTTATCCTGCGCCAATTGGCATGATTTTTTTGATGGGTTTCATAATCACGTGAAAACAAATGTCCACCCTGCCCGTCTGCAACAAAGAATAAAAAATCTGTATTCGCCGGTTTTAATACCGCCCCAATTGCCTGCTGCCCAACATTTGCAATTGGCATTGGTGGCAACCCCTTGTTTTTATAGGTGTTATATGGACTATCTATCTTCAGATGACCACGCAGCAATGGCGCCCCCTGCATATCGCCCAACCCGTCAGTCAGCGCATATACGACCGTCGGGTCGGCTTGCAAACGCATTCCGCGATTCAATCGATTAAGATAAACACTTGCCACAATTGGCATTTCACTGATACGGGGTGTTTCCTTTTGTACAATGGACGCCAACGTTATAACATCATTCCAATCCTTTAACGGTGTTGGAAATTTACGGACAAATCCCCTTAGCGCTTTTTCAGTAGAAAGCATTTTTTTGCGTGCTAAATCCAATACCGCCAAACGCGACGTTCCACGCGCCACGGTATATGTATCTGGAAAAACCTGACCATCCTGCAAATTACACACCGGTGCATTATTCTTGGGTTCACATTCAACCGCCCCCGTTAACATAGCTGACTGTAACAACAAATTTTTTATTTGTTTAATTGTTAAGCCTTCGGGTATAACAATCGTGGTGGTCGCAACGCGCCCATCTGTAAACATATCTGCGATACGCCACACACTGGCACCGCGGGGAATGTCATATTGTCCGGTCTGAACCCGTCCGCCCTGAAATCTAACCGCAGCATTAAATAAAACATCCGAATCTATCAACCCCATTTTTACCAATTTATTTGCAACACCATTAACGGTATCACCACGCGAAATGCCGAACAGCGTATCATTTTTAACAGTCGAATGAATACCAAACATATAAACACATGCGCACACCCCGATTATCAACGGCGCAACAATAATCCTGATTAAAACGGTTTTTGGGAAAAACTTTTTGTATCTTCGCATAACAGATAAATTATTACAGATAAAAAATTAATTGCAAACACAAGATAAAAAATATCAATCACGCGAATAATGCGACATGGGAACAATCATAGATTTTTCTTCAACAAATTTTGCTTTCTTCTTTACCTGAACTGTTGCAAAAATTCGCCGTACATATTCACACTGTTTATTTATTTTTGTTTTCAGTCGATTTAAATCCCTATCCACACGCATTTCAACAACAACCCAGCGCAAAAATTTATTCAATTCGAAAATATCCGCATCATAATCCCAGCGTAAATTTGGATTTTTTGCACGCGGCA
>JAFYXQ010000032.1 GCA_017546085.1 Alphaproteobacteria bacterium
TCTGTAGAGTGTTATATTTTTTTCGTCATATATATCTACAATATCATTCATTATTTCTTTTAGTGTTTCCAATGGAATTGGTTCCCCGGCGGTTATTTCATATCGTTTTTCAGTATTTTTTTCTGTTTCCGGTGATGTAACAAATTTCGTTGCAAAATATGTTTTGCCTTCTTTTGTTTTATATGTTACACCATTGGCTTCATGTTTTTCTTCTACACCAACAGCTGTAATTGTTGGTGCAACACAATCGTCAAGATCCCCAAAATCACAAATTACCATATAGCATTTGGTCGTGTCTTTTTTACATTGGGCCTTTATAGAGTTAGTAGAAGAACCTGCCATAAATTCCGAAAAAATCAACGCAATTTTTTTGGTTTTATAAACGGTATTATAAGTACCAAAGTTAGTTGTACCACGACCCGGAAGGTCAAACTTGTTATCGAAAAGGGTTTCTATATCATAATCATAACTGTCGGTTAGATTGTATATCTCTGTTTTAGATAATTTTCCTGTATATTTGTATGTATAGATATTATCATATTTGCTAAGCGTGCCAACCCCTAATTTTTTATTTTTGTAGACCGGATGGTTCGTAAGAATAGGGGAAGTCATTTCATTGTGATAAAAATAAGCAGCATAACAAAGACTGTCGGTGTTATTGTAATTTGGTGCAAAAAACCAACCATGGTTTTTTATGCCATCAGTGTATTGTTCGTTGTAATAAGTTCCGCACGTGTTATCAACGCAAACGCTTAATGTATCGCGAAGCGAAATTTCATCCTCGCAGTAATCATCGCTATCAGAATGTGGGGCTGTATATAAAGTAATCTTGTTATCGGTTTCTTCTGAACATAGATTGTTCCAATTAAAGCGATTTGCGACTGTATATTCATCGGAATCAAACGTAGTGTCGGGACACGTCGTTGCAGCAAAAACATTGTTTAAGAATAATGTGCTCAAACATATAAGTGAAAACATAATTTGATGTTTCATAAAAATATATCCTCCCCTTCTTCTTTTTTGTTGGCAAGAAAAAAACAGCGTTCCCACAATGTTGTTGTTTAAATATTTCTATGCAACGTGCAAATTATATTAAATAAAAACGATTATTTCAATAATATTAAAACGTCAATCTTAACCCCACTGAAAAGAATGGCGTGCGTGATGTCATCCCGCCAGACATCCAACAGTCAAGATTTTCTGTGTATTTATATCTGAACGATGCGACAACCGTATGGTCAATAAAATCTGCCACGTTATCCTGCCATACACCTGTGTCAGATAACATATATGTTAACGACACACTATATTTCAATAAATCATAACTGACACCGGTACCTACAACAAAACCATCTGAAATTTCGCCAATTGGATCCTTGTCATAAATTACACGTCCCGTCAGCCCCCAAATCCAACTATTATACTGTAAATTCATACCCATCGACATCTGGGCGCGCCAATCGGACGTAACGCCTGCGGTATAAACCTCGCTATCAAAATCGCGCGGGTTCCCCATAAACGACAGCCCCAATGAATATGCGGTTTTTACTTTTCCCGACGGTTTTCTGATTTTCATTCCGAAATCGGTTGCCCAATCGTATTTATCGGTAATACCTGCGACGGAAAAACCATATTGCACAGAATTAATTGGCGCAGAAACCAAATTTAATCGTAATGAATTGCTGCGTCCTGCGTTGATTGCGGTATCTGCGATAATTGCGCCATTTGGCAATATTTTTTCATTATAAATTGGTTTGTCATTAATGCGCAGACCACCAACATCGGGTAACCCAACCCCCAATTTTCGTGCGACGGAATCTGTAAAGCCAACCTCTATCCGGCCCATTGTACGTGATTCAAGATATGCAAATACCTCGCGGGAAAAGTTTCCCTTGTCGAGTGCGCTTTCATCCATCGCATACACAGCACCGATTTTTTTATCGTCGGTTATTTCATATGTTGCCTGACCGCGCAAACGCCAATCCCCAATGGACAGGGGTGTTTCCAAATCAGGTTCAATAAAACCGAATGTTCCAAATCCTGTAAGTCGCAGGGAAAGTTTTCCCATATCGTATTCCAATGCGCTGGCTGTGAATGGTGCGGTTGCGACCAAAATAAAAAATAATCTTTTTTTCAAGGACATGTCTGTTATCCATTTGCTTCGCTTAAAATTGCATCGCGCAGTTTGTTGTATGCACGTTCTTCGATTTGTCGCACACGTTCGCGTGATATACCGTATTTTTGGGATAGTGCCTCCAACGTGATGGCGGGCTGCTTTAATCGGCGGGCGGTTAAAATTTCACGGTCGCGTTCAGACATTTTAGATAAATGTTTTTTTAATAAATCATATCCGCGCCGTCTGAATTCCATCTGTTCCAGTGTTTCTTCAATTGGTGCACGATTATCAGCCAAATTTGATAAGATATCGGTTTTTCCATCTTCTGAATTCATTGGTGTATTCAGCGACAAATCGCGTGCATTAACGCGTGTTGCCATGCGCTGAACATCTTTTTCTGGAACTTCCAAATATTCTGCAATTTGTTTTGTTTGTTCGTCGCTTAGGTTGCTGTCCATAATCCCCAGTGCACGTTTGGCGCGCGACAGGTTAAAGAAAACACGTTTTTGATTTGCGGACGTTCCAATACGTACAATGGACCAATTATTAAGAATTGTTTCGTAAATTTCCGCCTTGATCCAGAACATTGCGTATGTTGAAAATCTGAAACCTTTTTCAGGGTCAAATTTTTGCAATGCTTCCATCAAGCCCATATTCCCACTTGCAATCAAATCTGCAACAGGGATTCCGTAATTTTTATAATCGTATGCCACAGACACAACAAGTCTTAAATGACTTGCAACTAATTTTTCTGCTGCGATTTTGTCCTGTGATTTAACCCATTGTGTGGCATATTCATATTCTTGTTCTGCGGTCAGCACAGGAATTTTTTGAACCATTTGAATATATTGCGCCAAACTGTTTTCGTCATTAACCCCACGTGCCGCGACGATATTATTTTGGGTTGCTGGTAAAGTGGTCTTGATTTCCTTTTTCATAACTTTTATAGTATAACATAAATTAATATTTATCAAGCACAGGAGTATTTAATTATGGCAACAATCTTGGAAAGAAACAAAAATGTCAAGGCACCAAAGAAAACACGCGCAGAACATGCCGAAGATGCACTGTATCGTGAGGTTTGGGAAGAAGTAAATAACGAAAAAACAATGCGCTTTATCAAGAAGTATTCGCGCACAATTATTGCGGTTGTGTTGGGTATAATGATTGTTGCAACTGTATTTCAAATTGGTATACGTGCATATCGTGCAAATAAAATGGCGACCGCAGTGGTTTACGAAGAAGCACTTGCTTCGATGGATGCGAATGCATTGGCGGGCTTGGCTGAAAATACATCGGGTGCAACATCTGATTTGGCTTTGTTCCAATCTTATTTGCTGGATAAAAATATCGCAAAACTGGAAAAGTTAGCGTCTGATGGCAATACCCCGGATTTTCGCGATTTGGCAAAATTACATATTGTTTCAATTCGTGGGGACGAAATGACCGCGGTCGATGTTGAAAAATATTTATCTGATTTGAATTCAGAATCTTCACCGTTTATGTATAACGCCCGCCTGATAATTGCACAAAAATATTTATCAGTTGGCGATGCCAAGAACGCAAATAAGTGGTTGGATAAAATTATCAATGATAAAAATGCGCCTGCGTCAATCGTGGGTACTGCACAAACGTTGCGTTAATGTATGGGGGAATAAATGCGCAAATATCTTGGAATTTTAATTTGTTTTGTGATACTAACTGCGTGTGATAAACATGATCCAATATTGCCTGGTACACGCACGGCGATATTTGACACAATCAGCGTAGATGTTCAAAACAAGACAATTTCAGATGTTCCAGACAGCGTGGTTATTGTGGATAATGCAAAATGCAAATATACCCAGAATTCATCAAATATTATTATGGATGGCGACCGTCGGATTTTTAGCGGTTTCCCAACAAATAATACGGTTGCAGGCACGCGAACCCCGGTTTGCAGTGGAAAATATTTATATGCCGGATTAACAACAGGTGAATTAATAAAATTAAATCCAAAAACGCGCGAATTGATATGGGTTGCGGATATTTTCAGATCAACCAGTTTAACGGGCGGTTCTGCAATGGTTGATATCGTTGCGCCAATTGTACTAAATGGCAAATATGTGTATGCGGGCGGCCTTGGCGATGCTTTTTGCAAGATTTCTGCATCATCTGGCGTAAAACAGTGGTGTTTGGATATCGGTGTTGCGCTGCCGTTTATTATCGCAGGAAATTATGCATTTGTTCTATCCACTGATAATAATCTGTATGCGATTCGTACGGATGAAGGTACGGTTTATTGGCGTACATCTATTGACAAGGCATCTGTCCCAGTGTATGAAAATGGTGTAATTACAGTTGGTTCCAGACGTATAGATGTTGTGGATGGAAAAATAATTAAATAAAATACTGGACAAATGAAAAAATATGTTATATTATAGCATCCGCTAATGAAGCTTTGGGTGTTTAGCTCAGTTGATTAGAGCATCTCGTTTACACCGAGAGGGTCGGGGGTTTGAGTCCCTCAACACCCACCAAATTTAAGCCGCCGCATGGCGGATTTCTTTTGGGAATTTTTATGGGCTTTTATTAGTTTTTTTTATCGGAGTATAAAATGAAGAAGCAGCTGAAAAACGTGTTTGTAAATTCGTTATTGGTTGCTGTGGCGGTTGGAATGGTTTTTCATTTGAATGGTATCGCATCTGCATCTGAAAGACAGAGTTCCAAGGAAACGGAATTAAAGAAAGAAATAGTAGTTGTTCCTGATTCTATACCGTTGACAGTAAAGCAGGTAAGAATACAAAAGCAGCGTTAAAAAATCGCCCATTGGGGCGGTATTTTTTTTATTTATTTTATAAAAATATGGTTTAAAATATCCGCATAGATTAGCAAAGGAGAAAAAATGAAAAAGATAATATCTTTATTTGTATTAACTGCGTTGGTTACGGGGTGTACAACTGTAAATCCATACACTGGTCAAACCCAAACGTCCAAGGCGACATGGGGAACTGCGATTGGTGCGACGGCCGGGGCGTTGTTGGGCAGTACGCGCAGCAGCGAAGCGGCACTCGTTGGTGGACTTGCTGGTGCGGCGATTGGCGGCGGTGCGGGATATTATCTTGATACCCAGGCGGCGGAATTGCGTGCGGAATTGGTGTCAACCGGTGTTCAGGTTGTTGAATCGGATGATAATATTCGTCTAATTATGCCTGGTAATATCACGTTTAAAACAGATTCTGCAGATATTAATTCGTCTTTTTATCCTGTCTTGAATTCGGTTGCGCGTGTTTTGAATAAATATAACAATTCAACGGTTTTGGTGTCTGGACACACGGACAGCACCGGCGGCGCAGAATATAATCTGAACCTGTCGCGCGAACGCGCGGGGTCTGTCGCGGCATATCTTCAGGGGCAGGGTGTAAAACAGTCCAGATTCGAAGTTTTGGGGCTCGGTTCATCAAATCCAATTGCATCAAACGATACAGCAAACGGTCGTTCGTTGAACCGACGTGTTGAAATAAAAATTATTCCAAACAAATAATATGTTATATACACAATGGATTAAGAACGGGGCATTGTTGTCCTGTTCTTTTTTATTTATCAATACTTGCATTTTGAATAAAAGCATTGTATTATTTTTATCGATGAAACAAACAACAATAATTATTATTAAATAACTGGCAACTGCGCTTCTGCGGTGGCTGGGGCGCATGGGCGCCTTTTTTTAATATAAAATTAACTAACGGAGCATTAAAAATGTCATACCCAAAAACAGATGCGCGTGCAGATTTTTCAACGCTTGAAAATCAGGTGTTGGAATATTGGCGCGAAAATAATACGTTTCATAAATCGTTGGAACAGACCAAGCAGGGACATCCGTTCAATTTTTATGATGGTCCGCCCTTTGCAAACGGTTTGCCGCACTGGGGACATCTTGGTGTAACTGTGGTCAAGGATATGGTTTCGCGTTTTCAAACGATGAACGGTCGCTATGTTCGTCGTGAATTGGGTTGGGATTGTCATGGGCTGCCTGCGGAAAATTCTGTTGAAAAAAAACAGGGCAGACAGGCCAAGGATATCGTTGCCACCGATGGCATAGATGCGTTCTGTGATATGTGTCGCACAGACGTTATGACATATGCAAATGAATGGAATCGTTTTGTAACCCGTATGGGGCGTTGGGTTGATATTGGTGAAGGTTATGGCTATAAAACCATGAACCGTGATTATATGGAATCTGTAATGTGGACATTAAAAACACTGTATGACAAAGGGCTGTTGTACAAAGATTATAGTGTAAATCCATATGACTGGGTAAATGGTACGGTAATTTCGAATTCAGAAGCGTCATCTGATTATCGTGAAATTGTTGATGATGCGGTTACTGTTTGGTTTGAATTGGAAAATGGCGACCGCGTTATTGCATGGACAACAACGCCATGGACATTACCTGCGAATTCTGCGTTGGCAGTAAATCCAAATATGGAATATTTACGCATGCAGGACGAAGATGGCAGTGTTTATGTTGTTGCGAAAAGCAGATTAAAGGCGTATGAAAAACAATTTGCAAACGCAACAGAAATTGAATGTGTCAAGGGTTCTGATTTAGTCGGTAAACATTATACACCATTGTTCCCATACTATGCGGGTCAATCTGAATTGTTGTTTCAAGTAATCCCTGCAGATTATGTTTCTGATTCTGATGGTACAGGCATTGTTCATATTGCGCCGGCATACGGTGCTGACGATTTTTGGGCGGCAAAAAATATTGACCCACATTTTCCTGTATTATTAAATGTTGATACATACGGAAACTTTGATGAAACAGTCGTTGATTTTGCGGGCGAAAATATATTTGTTGCAACACCAAAAATTATAGACTGGTTAAAGTCAAATGGTCGATTGGTAAAGAAAGAACAGTACAAGCATAGTTATCCATTTGGCGATCGCAGTAAAGAAAAATTAATATATCGTGCAACCGACTCTTGGTATATTGATGTTCCGAAAATCAAAGATAAATTGTTGGCTAATAATGCGTTGGTAAATTGGACCAGTGCCGGCGAACGTTTCCGTTCGTGGATAGAAGGTGCGCGTCCTTGGTCAATATCACGTAATCGCTTCTGGGGCATGCCATTACCAATCTGGGAACGCGACGGCGAATTCAAGGTTTTTGGTTCGATCGCAGAATTGGAAGAATTTTTTGAAACAAAAATCGAAGATTTGCATCGCCCAACATTAGATAAATTAGAAAAAGATGGTTGGAAACGTATTCCTGATGTATTGGATTGTTGGGTTGAATCCGGTTCTATGCCATGGGCATCCTTGCATTATCCATTTGAAAATGCAGACAGGTTCGCATCGTCTTTTCCTGCGGATTACATTATCGAAGGTCAGGATCAAACCCGCGGTTGGTTTTATGCATTAATGGTATTAGCAACTGCATTGTTTGATAAACCGGCGTTTCGTGTTGTGTCGGCCAATGGTATGGTTGTTGATGAAAACAAAAAGAAGTTTTCTAAATCATTGCGTAACTTCGTAGAACCAACAGAACAAATTGAACAATACGGTGCAGACGCTGTGCGTTTATTTATCTTGGGTTCTAATTTTATGAAGGCCGAACCGGTTCCTGTTGATAAAGAAGGCAAGGTTTTTGTTGAATCGACAAAAACAATTCAAACACCTTTGTGGAATGCGTACCATTTCTTCACATTATACGCAAACGCAGGTAACATAACGGCGCATGAAATAACAAATCCAACAAATGCGCTGGATAAATACATTTTATCAGAATTAAATGTTTTGGTTGATGTTGTTAAAAAATCTTTGTCGGAATATAAGCCAGATGCAGCAATTAAGGAATTCGTACGTTTCTTGGATATTCTGAATAATTGGTACATTCGTCGTGGGCGCGCGCGTTTTTGGGACGAAGAACAAGATGCGTTTGATACATTATACACAGTATTAACTGTATTGTGTCGAACCCTTGCACCATTTGCGCCATTTATTTCAGAATATATTTATAAAAACCTGACAGGAAACGAATCTGTTCATTTGACAGAATTTCCAACAGTTGGTGATTATAACAGAAAAATTGTTGACGATATGCGTCGTGTACAAATGATAGTATCTGTTGGGAAACAGTTGCGTGAACAGTATGGATTACGCAATCGTTTACCATTAAATTCATTGACTGTTGCAGGTTGTGATATGCCTGAATTTGCAGACATAATCCAAGACGAATTAAATGTTAAATCAGTTGTATTTGATGAAAATATTTCAAATGTTGCGGACAGTTTTATATATCTGATTACGCCAAAAATCGGCAGCCGTCTTGGTGGCGCGCTAAAGGAAATAATCCCATCTGTAAAACGTGGCGATTATGAATTGGTTGGTGATAAATTGGTGGTGTCTGGTTATGAATTAAACGCAGACGAATTTGAAAATCGTTTGACGGTAAAATCTGGTGTAACTGGTGCAGCACTGCCAGACAATACGTCGGTTGTTGTATTGGATACAGAAATAAATTCAGAACTAATCGCCGAAGGGTTGGCAAACGATGCCTTGCGTTTTATCCAAGATACGCGTAAGACTGCAGGCTTGGATGTTTCAGATCGTATTGTTATGACATATACGGCAGACCCAGCATTAAGCATCGCGATTGAACAGCACAAAAAACGCATTATGCGTGATGCGTTAATTGTTGAAATGCACAATGGCGCCGGCGAATACCAAAAAGATATCGAAGGCTACGCATTAAGTATTTCTGTTAAAAAAGCATAATAATGACACCGTCGCAGTATTTTGATGCAGTTATTCCGACCGTTGATATGACGATACGGTCGGAACTGTATCATACAAACGAATTTAATTTTGCGGTGGCGGTAATTTTATCCGCCCAGGCAACGGATAAAAAGGTTAATGAAGTAACGCCTGCGTTATTTCGTGTGGCGCCAACCTCGCAGAAAATGTTGGATTTGGGAATCGACGGATTAAAAGAACATATCAAAGTAATTTCTTTTTTTAATAACAAGGCAAAAAATATTATTGCCTTGGCTGAAAAACTAAAATCTGAAAATATGACGGATACATTTCCGGAAAAATATCATAGTCGCGATGCGCTGATGAAATTGCCGGGCATCGGGCAAAAGACCGCGAACGTTGTTTGTAATGTTTTATGGGGTGCGCCAAATATTGGTGTTGACACGCATGTCTTTCGTAATGCACATAGATATGGTTGGGTTGATTATTCTGACAACACCCCTGAAAAGGTAGAGGCAAAATTATTAAAAAAAATTCCACAAAAATATCATTCAATCGTAAATCATGTGATGGTTTTGCATGGTCGCTATGTGTGCAAGGCTCTACGTCCAAATTGTGAAAATTGTGCGGCCGCAAAGATTTGTAAATTTCGTAATAAAATTTAATTTTAATTGAAAGATTACATTTTCTTTTGTATCCTTGGCGTGCATATTAATCCAAGGGAAAAAAGTCATGGAAGAAAATAAATTATCATTCGAAGAAGCGTATAAACAATTAATGGAATTGGTAAAAAAAATGGAATCAGGCGAATTGCCATTGGCTGATTCTGTTGCGGCATACGAACAGGGTATTAAGTTAAAGGCATACTGTGAACAATTGTTAAAGGAAGCCGAACTGAAAATAGAAACCCTGAAGGTCAGTGCATAAACAATAAAAGCAAATGGATTTGTCGTGGCAGAAAAAAATAAACTAACCCCGGTTATGCAACAGTATGTGGATATGAAATCTGAAAATCCAGATGCGTTGTTGATGTTTCGTTTAGGTGATTTTTATGAATCTTTTTTCGAAGATGCAAAAATAATAAGTTCAAATTTGGGGTTGGTATTAACTGCACGTGGGACGGACGGGGATGGTGAAAATATTCCTATGTGTGGGATTCCGTGGCATGCGGCGGATAATTATTTTGGTCGTCTTGTTCGTGCAGGATTCAAGGTTGCGTTGGTTGAACAAATGGAAACCCCTGCCCAGGCCAAGGCGCGCGGTCATAAATATATCGAACGTCGTGTTGTCCGTGTGTTAACACCTGGGACATTAACAGATGAAAATTTATTAACGCCGAAAAATTCAAATTTTTTGGTATCGGTTGTTCCGATTGGTTCTGAAAAATATGATATCGCGGGTTGTGATATTTCAACAGGTGAATTTTTTGTTGGTCAAACATCGGATATTGTTGATGATTTGGTCAGATTAAATCCAGCAGAGGTTATATATCCATTTTCATCAGCCGAAGAAAGAAATATTATTCACATTCGTGATTTATTTAAAACAACACCTGTTTATGAAAAATTGTATCATCGCACAGATATCGATATGATTGTATCTCGTGTGTTTGGTGGTGCGGTTGATGCAAATGCCACAACAACAGATATTGATAACGCGATATGTTTGTTGGCTGGATATTTATTTAATACGCAACGTGATGCGACAATAACGTTTCGTGCACCATATGTGTTCAAATCTGGGCGTCAGTTATTAATTGATTCAGCAACCTGGCGCAGCCTTGAAATTGATGCGCCAATAAATGACGGTGGTACATGTTTGATTGATGTTTTAGACGAAACAAACACGGCAGCTGGTGCGCGTAAACTGCGTGCATATTTGCGTACATTATCAGCAGACATTGACGAGATTGGCATACGTCAGTCGCATATATCGCATTTTTTATTAAATCCTGATGTTGCTGCATCTGTAACAAATGTGTTGTCTGATATGCCTGATGTTGGGCGTGCGTTATCGCGTTTGCTGTCGGGACGTGGTACACCGCGCGATTTAAGGAATGTTTCAGAATTTTTAAATTTGTTACCGCGTGCCCAGTTGTTATCAACGCGATTAGATAAATCATTTGCGCCCCATTTTGACGCGATAAAAAACCACGGTGAATTTGCTGTAAAATTATCACGCGCATTATCAGACCAATTACCAACATTTTTCCGCGATGGTAATGTTATTCGCGATGGTTTTGATGTCGCATTGGATAATATGCGCAGGTTATCAAACGGCGCGCGTGAAACAATCGCTGCAATGCAGGCGCAATACATTGAACAAACCGGCATAAATACATTAAAGATAAAATATAACAATATTCTCGGGTATTTTATAGAGGTTCCATCCGCTCGTGCCGATGTAATGTTGCGTTCTGATTCTGGCTTTATACATCGTCAGACAATGTCAGGTAATATGCGTTTTACAACATCACGTTTGATTGATTTGGATAATGATGTTCGCAGTGCTGCGGAAAAGGCAGCGGCCATTGAAACAGAAATTATAAATAATTTTATTGAAAAAATTCGTGAAATTGCGGACGACTTGCTATCAACGGCAGATTTGTTGGCGGATGCAGATGTTTGGGTAACATTGGCGTCTGTTGCGGATAAATATTCTTGGACACGCCCCATTGTAACATCAGATTGCGCATTTGATATCACTGGTGGTCGTCATCCTGTGATTGAATATGTTTTGCGCAGTCGTGGTGATAACTTTGTAAAAAATGATTGTAATTTAAATGCAAAATCAATTGCGTTATTGACAGGGCCAAATATGGCAGGCAAATCAACATACCTGCGTCAGAATGCTATTATTGTTGTTTTGGCACACCTTGGTTCATATGTGCCTGCGACACGTGCAACGATTGGAATTTGTGATCAGTTATTCAGTCGTGTTGGTGCATCGGATAATTTGGCGGCAGGTCAATCAACATTTATGGTTGAAATGGCTGAAACGGCAAATATTTTAAACCGTGCGACACCACATTCTTTTATCATCTTTGATGAAATTGGACGTGGAACAGCAACGTATGACGGGATGGCAATTGCTCAGGCTGTGTTGGAATATTTGGACGAATTAGGTCCACGAACATTGTTTGCAACACATTATCACGAATTAACAGCATTGGTATCAAATGGTGGGCTGACACGTGTATCATGTCTGACGATTGATGTTCGCGAACACAATAATGAAATCGTATTCATGCATAAAATTGTTTCAGGTGTTGCAAATCGGTCATATGGTATCCACGTTGCAAAAATGGCAGGTATGCCAAAATCAGTTGTTGCACGCGCAGAATGTGTTTTAAATGCTTTGGAATCAAATGAACCTGTGATGCCATCTAATAATTGCGCGCCAAAACCATCGCCCATATCACAGCCCAAGAAAAATCGTTTATGTGATAAAATATCACCACAGTTAAATTTGTTTGGATAATCAAAGGAACAAAGAAATGGGATTAAAAACGATTATAAAAGTTTCAGGAAGTCAGCAGGGAACAACCTTTCATGAAAATGAAAAATCATTACGTGATTATCTGTCGCGATTTTTTCCCGATGCATATAAAAATTTTTCGCGCCATCCGATATTGGTTTTGGAACGTTGCTTAAAAGGGGACGTGGACGGATATCGTATTTTATCGACAACGCATTCTGAAACATTGCCATTTTATATTTCCGAAGATTGTAAAATATCTGATGGCAAGGTGTATGTATCTAATGCAGTCAAAAACACCACCAACAATCATATATCTAATGGATATACGGTTGTCAATCAGGCGGGAAAGCAGTTATATCCAAAATTAAAAGAAAATCAGGAATCTGCGCTTGATAAATATATTCGTGAATCTTTTGGTGTAAAATATAAATTCATAAAACAAAAAACAAAATGAAATCAGGTTGGATAATTTTAGACAAGGATTCAGGGTTGTTTTCACGAACGGCGGGTGGTCGTGTTGCGCGAATGCTGGGGACCAAGAAATTTGGGCATATCGGCACACTTGATCCAATGGCGACGGGCGTTTTGCCAATTGCGATTGGTGATGCGACAAAAATGATTCCTTTTATCGAAGAACACAACCCATCAACTAAGGAATATTTGTTTTCCGTTCAGTTTGGTTTTGAAACGGACACATTGGATATAACGGGGCAGGAAACGTACCGTAATAATATTGTTCCGACTGTTTCAGACGTAA
>JAFYXQ010000033.1 GCA_017546085.1 Alphaproteobacteria bacterium
ATTTGTTTTATCCATCGCAATCATCGATGCACAACCTGCAAAATCTTCACCACAACCACCTGTTGTTTGCATACATTTTCTGAATTCGATTGTACATTGCCCTAAATCATATTTATTTGCATTTTGATATTGTTCAAGTGCCGCAGAACGTAGTGATGACCGGGTTGAATTTAATTTTTGTTGTGATGCGATTTTCGATTGCTTTAACGCGTTTTCATATGCGCGACAATCTGATTTAATTTGCTGATTATACATCAGTGTCAATGTTTCAATTTGGGTGCTGCATTCGGGCATTCTTTCAATACAGGCATCGTGTCCAATTTTGTATAATTCCATGCCACGCCCAGATTTATCAACACTAATTTCCGGCAAATCAAGGGACGACCCAGAAACAGATGCAACAAGGGCATTTTGCTGCTTTTGTTTACTGTTTATACCCCGTTTTTGTGCGGCAATATCAACCCCTGTTTCAATAGATTGAACCCCCACAGTGGCAAGTTGATATGACTTCACATCCAAATCTTCGATTTCAGATAACAATGAATCAAATTTAAATATATCATTACTGCAGATACAGCGGCCACCATTCGCATTATCAGGCATACAAAACAGATCCATACAGCCGTTATATTTTTCCTGACATTCTGATAAAATTGTATTTTTCGCCGCGGTTTCAACCTTGGTTCCTGTGGCGATAACAGATTGTGTGGTTGCGGCGCGTGCGACAACATTCTTTTGTTTTGTATTTTGGGGTGTTTTGGCGGCGCGCACATTTGATACATTTTGGGTATTTATACGTCCATTACGTACAGTTGCGGCCGTAACATCTGTCATTGCAAGGATTGATAAAAACAGCATTACGATAATTTGCATAATATAAAAAAAGCCCCATTTGTTTATGCACCAAACGCACCGGTTACAAACGCGGTGCGTTTGGAAATATTATTTTAAATAATACCTAAAACTGAACATCTTCGCACGATTCTTTTACATCTTCCCATTCTTTGCAATAACTATTTTTATCCAGTACCTTGCGCTTAAACTTCGCACAACCCTGTGAACGGATACATTTCTTGCAAACCAGTGTTTCCCACATAAATGTAGTCGTAACAGTTTCCTTGTATTGTGGATTTTCTGTTGATTTAGAACCGGTTAATTTGGCATCTTTTAAATCAAAACTTTGCCCTTTGAACAATCGCGGTGTTGGCATTGCGCCACCTTCGGCCAGATTTATACACGCAACACGTGCAGATTCACGACGCGCTTCGAGTGCATTTTCCTTCATATTCTTGGCAATACGTTCACCAATTTTAACATAATCCTGCGCCTTTTGCTGATTAAACTCATCAATCTTATTCATATAATTATCCTTGGCAATTTTTAGGGCAGATGCGGCAATTATACCGCGCATTTGTTGGGTCAGCTTTGGGAATCGCCCAGATTTGCGACCGATTTCTATAACATCTTCATCGCCCGACACAGCCGTTGTATATGTGCGATGTTCGCTGTCTTCACCCTTGACACGCATGCCCTGAACCTGACGGCCCGTCATACAATACTGAACCGTTGGATCTGATTCGATTGCCGTTACGGCTGCCTCGACATTTCGTTTCAGAACGTTTAATTCTGATGCAATTTTATTTAAAACCTCATCTTCCTCGGGTGCATTATCGCCAAATAAATCCTTTACAGTGGTTCCATTGTAATTACGTACAAAATCCTTGCCTTCATCATCTATAAAGCTAATTTTTTCCCATGGTATTTGACCTTCAATTTTACTTGCAAATGTCTTAGGGATATTATTTTCACCATTCTCATCAAGGCCCAATCCCAATTCATTATCCTGAATTTGGCGAACATCGGATCGACAATTTGTGTATGCTTCGGTTGTGGCATTATATTCACAAATTTTGTATTCAAGTGAACGCGCACCAATCCCTTCATCCGTGGTTAACGAATCGCAATTTTCAGTATCACCACAAACACGTATCATTGCTTCATCAGCGGCATTTTGACATTCGGACATGAAATTATTGTCGATGTTCAGGAATATACCCTGTGCGATATTTGCGACATAGTCATAAACCTTGTCTTCGAGTGTCGCATTAGGATCATAATTTTCATCCTTGTTTTCTTCATTATCATTATCATGTTCATACCTATCCGCGCACGCAGTAAGCTTTTCAAACGGGCACATGCGAACGATTGTATCGGTATCCAACCCAATACAATTTGTATAATTGTTGCCACATCTATCATCAGCGGTCAGGCATTCCTTAACCTCGTTAGTACACGCATCAACACGCATCGCACTAAGTCTGGCGAGCACAAATTCCCAGATATCAGATTTTTCCGCCGTTTCTGCAGATGTCGCATCAATACCGCATGCATTCAACGGAATCTTACAGACATTTAACATTGCCGCAGGGTTAGATAGACACATATCATACGAACCATCTTTGTCATTTGGATCGATATTATCCCGACATGCCTTCTGGAAACAATCAGAAATATTACCAATACAACTTTGTCTGACGTTATTTTCTGCGATAAGTTCTGCGCTTTTTACTGTTGGCGCGATAACAGCCAAGAATTTATCCCAAACCTGATCTGCGACACGCGCACAAGATTTAGTAACAGATTCACAAAGAGGCTTTTTAGCCATCAACGCATCATAAGTAGAAGCCGCGATTTCGATTTGCGTAACCTCTCCCTTAATCTTATAGCTTTTCTTGGCATTGTTTGATGATTTTGTTGTATTTGTTTTATCCATCGCAATCATCGATGCACAACCTGCAAAATCTTCACCACAACCACCTGTTGTTTGCATACATTTTCTGAATTCGATTGTACATTGCCCTAAATCATATTTATTTGC
>JAFYXQ010000004.1 GCA_017546085.1 Alphaproteobacteria bacterium
ACCTGTTCACAAGGCGAATCGCAGTGCCCGCTTGGTCAAGAAAGTAGAAGCAAAGAAAGCCGCCTAATTGGTTTTCTATGTGTTCTGGCCCCGTGGCGGAATTGGTAGACGCGCTTGACTCAAAATCAAGTTCTGCAAGGAGTGTCGGTTCGAGTCCGACCAGGGCCACCAAAAATTCAAATCCCCTTTTGGGGATTTTTTGCTTTACTAAAAAATATTGCACTACATAAAAAAACATATACAATACACCACATGAAAAACAAAATTGATACTTTTACAAAAAAATTAAGAATCGCAAAATACTGTCTTGAAAAGCGGCGCGACGGTTATCGCCTGCTTGAAAACCCGGCAAATGCACCATTTACAACGGTAACCATGTTGCGACATCTTGCCCCATGGCACGTCAGTAAATTCGATTTGGGCTATCATGAAATGTATGTTAAAATTACCAAGGATTTTTCGATTCCATCCGCGCCAGAAAAAGAAACTGTCTTGGATATAAAATATTTCGTAACTGACATATTCCCAAAAAGCCGCAGGGTTAAACGCGAAAAATCGGTCAATTTACTCGAATATTCCAACAATGAAATAATAAGACACGTAATAAAAAATCCGGCACCCGTTGAAATAAAATTCGATATCGACGATGTTCTTGTAAAACAATACACCGTTCCCGATGTAAGACAAGGTCTGTTTTCTAGTCATGTCCATCTTGTAATCAAAAGCCTGCTTGATTTAGAACAAGAAAAATTAGATAAAAAAACTGCAGCAAAACAATTCGAAGAATCAAAATTCCATAAAAATTTTTATAAAACATTGAAAAAAAATCTATCTAGATAAAAAGACTTGATTTTTGTTAAAAATTTGTCATAATTTGCACCGTTCCTGCTGATAACATGGTGTTATCGGCTGCTATAAACCAAAGGAAATAAAATGGCTTACTATGAAAGTGTCTTGGTTTTCCGTCAGGACATGACCGAACCGCAGGTAAAAGAAAAGGCGGCAAAATACACAGAAATCATCAAAGAACTGGGTGGCGATGTCAAATCCACAGAATTCTGGGGCTTAAAAAATTTGGCTTATATCATCCGTAAAAATCGCAAGGCACATTATGTCATGCTGAATATCGAATTAGATGGTTCAAAAATCACTGAATTGGAACGTCGCGCACGTATTGACGAAGACGTTATCCGTTTCTTGAACGTTCGCGTTGAAGAATTATCAACAACACCATCTATCATGATGAAAAAGAACACCGAGGAGGCAGAATAATGGCAGTCCGTGCAGCAATTTATCGTAAAAAATCAAACCCTTTGAAGGGCAAGACAATCGATTACAAAGATATTAAAACTTTATCACACTATATCACAGAACGTGGTAAAATCGTTCCATCACGTATCAGTGGCGTATCTCAGAAAGATCAACGCGCATTGGCAACTGCTATCAAACGCGCACGTCATTTGGGTCTGATGCCATTTGTACGCAACAATTTGGGTTAATCCCTAACTTATCAAAAACAATAAGGACAGATTATGAAAGTTATTTTGACAGAAAAAATTACAAAATTGGGTAACATCGGCGATGCAGTCGAAGTAAAAACAGGTTATGCACGTAACTATCTGTTGCCAAATGGCAAGGCAATGCGTTTCACACGTGAAAACGTTGCATTATTCGAAGCCCAGAAGGCAGAATTAACAGCACGCCAAGAAGCAGCTAAAAAATCTGCTGAATCAAATGTTGATGCAGTTAAAAATGCAAAATTACATATGATTCGTCAGGCAGGCGACACTGGCCAATTGTACGGTTCTGTATCAACACGCGACATTGCACGCATGTTAAAGGAAGTTGCAAATGTATCTGTTGAATCAGCACAGGTTATGTTGGGCGCACCAATCAAATCTGTTGGCGCATTTGATACAAAAATCGCATTACACCCAGATGTTATTGTTCCTGTAAAAATCTATGTTGCACAAACACAAGATGAAATCGACGCATTGGTATCCGGCAAAGTTTTGACATTCGGTTCCAAGAAAGTCGAAGAAGAAGTTGTTGAAGAAAATGCAACAGAAGAAAAAGCAGTTGCAAAATCAGAAGAAAAAACTGAAGAAACAACAACAGACGCAGAATAATATAAATCTGAATCAAACTAAAAAACCGCCAATCGGCGGTTTTTTAGTTACATAAAAACACACCAACTATTGACAAACGTTTTTTATGTATTATATTGTATAAAAATACCAGACAACCAAAAGGATAAAAAATGCCAAATATGAAGTCTTGTAAAAAATTTATTGGCGCAACCTTTCTTGTAGGCGGCTTGATTGTTGCGTTCGGCGGTGTTGGTTCTGATGAATATCGTGACGAACTGAAAAAGAATGGCATGGATATATCTGACCAAGGAACTTTTTCAGATTCAATCTTACTCGCAACAGGTGGTATAGCAACCGCAGCGATTGGCGCACTCTTATTAAGAAAAAATAAAAACAGGTAATAATATTATGTTAAAAAAAACAAATAAAAAATACCAAAACATATTAATTGGTGGCACACTGGTTCTAAGTGGCTTGCTGGGGACTTTAGCAGGCACAAGCATAGAAAACGAACGCTTTGACAAAGAAAGCACTGGAAAAGACACATCATATCTTGCCAGCAACCAAATATCTCGTTCCATGATACTTGGTGGGGTTGGCGCATTTTATTTAGGATTCTATTTATTAAAAAGAAAATCGTATTAAAAAACCGCCAATTGGCGGTTTTTTAATATTTTATTCAACAATATCAACTAACTTAACCTTGAACACAACGTCCTTGCCAGCTAAATCAGGAACATATTCTGTTGGAAATGTGATATTAACATCACGCTCTTCCCCTTCTGCCATACCAACAACTTGATCTTCAAAGCCCGGAACAAACTGACCACTACCCAAAACTAATTTGAAATTTTCTGCTGTTCCACCTGGAAACTGAACATCGTCCAAGAAACCAGCAAAATTAATAATAACAGTATCACCATTCTGTGCAGTTTTTGCCGATTCGCCACACGCCCCCAAACCTAATACAGCACACAAACCTGCAATCGTTGCAATTTTTTTCATTTTTCACCCCTTTTTGTTGATTAATTTACTTATTATAAACACATCTAAAGCCATATTCACGCATTGTTGCCCCTTCGGCCTCTATACGATAATCAAAATATGGTGTTGGACGCATTGCCTCGAACGAAGGTTGATCATACACCATAACAATACTATCTGCATTACGTCCGCACACACGCTTCATCTCATAATCTGCGACCGCAGACAATACAGAACGCGAATCGCCATCAATATCCATACCATCAGCATTCTGCATCAAACGCAAACGCATCTCGCGCAAATCGGTATTTCCCAGTAAAATCTGAACACGAACCATTGCCCCCTTGTATTCCTGCCAACGCGTTTCCATACGGGATGTGTTCCATCGATTACTATTTTTTTCTTTTTCTGCCGCTGTCTTTGGCTTATACGAATCGATATTCGCATACTGATTATCAGCCTGCATAAAATTGCTCGTACGTTCGTTATACAACGGGGCATCAGGACCACCCTGTGCAAAATCATCAGTATTATATGGCGCATCTGACATACATCCCGCCAACAGAAGTGTTCCAAGTAATGTAAACAAAAATGATTTTTTCATATCTTTTTCTCTCTTTTTTTTGATTTTAACAAATAAACCTTTTTGATTCAAGCCTGGATTTATGATAAAATTAACACGATGTCAAATATAGTTCTAGAATCTTTACTAAAACCACTCGAAGAATTTTATAAACCTTCGTTTGTAGAAGAAATTGCAATCAACCATGCCGGTCAGGTTTGGATGCGACTGCACGGCGCACGTGTTCCATGGGTATCATACAATTCAGAAATTTTGAGCAAGCAATATCTAGTTGACTTGATACATACAGTCGCAAATATATACGAACGGCCATTTGATCCCTTACATGGGATACCTGTTGTTTATGCCACCCTGCCCGGGAACCATCGTTTTACCGCCATCGCAGGTCCGAACGTACAATATGATGAACGCGATGTAACTGGCGGTGTTGCAATGAACATTCGCGGCGGTGGCGCACATGAAACCAGTTTTGAAAACTATCACCTGCGTCGCGGTCAGCAATTATTAAAGGTTAAACCACGCGAAAATGTACGTCCTGACGATCCATACGAACGATTAATGACCGCCATTAATGACGGCAGCCCAATTTTAATCTCTGGTGCAACTGCGACCGGTAAAACAACATTTTTAAACCATATGTTAACGCTGATAGATAAAAACAGCCGTGTTATCACCGTCGAAGACGCACGCGAAATTCGTGTTCCACAAGAAAATCGTGTTCATTTTGTTCTATCACGTACAGAACAAACAAATGACATGAATTACGCACGCCTATTAGACTTGGTTGTTCGCATGACCCCTGACGTAATTATTGGCGGCGAAATTTCCACAGATAACGCATCTGTTTTATGGGAAATGCTGGGTACAGGACACGATCATTTCTATACAACGATTCACGCAGAAAGTGCCGAAGCTGCCTACTCTGCATTCGCAGACCGTATATTGCACACACAGCCCGCATACGATAGAACAGATTTAATCACAGAAATGAAGAAAAAAATCCGCGTAGTCCAATTATCACGCGACGGAGCACTACGCGCAGTAACCGAAGTTGTTTAAAAAAACAAAAAAACGCCAAACGGCGTTTTTTTATTACTATTTTGCAAACATGCGCTTATATACCTTCTCGTTCAATTCGACCGGATATTCACGCATCAAGAAGGAATTATAATCTTCTTGAATCATTGTATTTGACATATTCTGTAACTCCTTGCGCAGATTAGCCATTTTTTTACTGTCAACCTTTGGCGAAATAGAATCCTTGATACTCAATACATAAAACTCATTTGCAGAAGGAACAATTGAATTATGTCCAACTTCACCATGAAATGCTGCAACCAAAACATCTGTTGGCGCCCCCTTGGCACGTGAAACCACCGCTGTCTTGGCGTTTTCAAACTTACCATCCTTGTTCAACCCAACCAAAATTTCATTTGCACGAACATAGGCTTGTTTTTCCTGTTGAGCTTTTTTCCAATCAGCAACCAATGATTTTTTTACACTATCAAAATCTGCTGCCTGTGAAGGATTAATTTTTTCAACTCGCAAGAACACAAAACCATCCTTGACTTCAATCATTTCACTTTCAAGTCCTTCGTCCATATCGAATATTTTCGCAACCATTTTATCCGTCATCAATTTATCCACAGGACGATTATCACGCGCAAACGCATCAAACGACATATATTTTGCCCCATGCTTCTTTGCTGCATCTTTCATTGTTTCACCTGCAATAATATCATCTTCAACCTTAACTGCAGTAGCATAACCTGCATCATATTTATCTGGCTGTGCCATTTCCGCGGGAATGAAGACATATGATACAGCACGTGTTTCAGGCATAATTTTGGGATTCTTCTTATAAAAATCACGCAACTGTTCATCCGTTGGGTTTTCAGTCGCAAAGTCCCCAAATTTTACCGTTACATATTCAATCTTACGTTCACCATAACGCGCATTATATGCCGCAGTTGCTACAAATTCAGGCACAACAACCGGCACAGACATAGACCCTAAAACCATTGAACGCAAAACCTGATTACGAATAACATCTGCAAACTGCGCTTCTGAATAACCGGAATTATTCAAAATCATATCAAATGCCAACGTTGAAAATTCACCATTTACCTGAAATTCAGGATACGAACGAATTTCCGCAGCGATTCGTTTATCACTGACCACAAAACCTAAATCATCGGCACGGTTCTGGGTTAATTGCTGCGTTGTTAATTTTGTTAAAACACGCTGTGTAAATTCATCCTGGGCACCAGTATCAGCATATAAATCACGCTGCTGTTCACGTGTCATCATTGCCAATTCACGTGATTTTTCAGCATTAAACTGCTGAACAGTAACATCGCCACCACCAATGTTCAATAAAGTATTATCACCAACGGCGCCACCAAAAATCCATTCAGCAACACCCCATCCAACGAAAGAAAAAGCCAAAATACCAATTAAAATTTTGGCGACTGGTTTTTCCGATGCATTTCTTAAATATTCTAGCATTTGTTCCCCTTTTGCGTTACCATAGCAAAACGAAACGATAAAAAGCAATGAAAAAAAGGGGAATTTCTAATGAAAATTATTGCTGGCAACTGGAAAATGAATGGCACGAAACAAAATCTTGAAAAAATGATTCAGGATTTATCAAACGTAGAAACAAATAACAAAATAATTTTATGCGTACCGTTTACAATGTTGTGCACAGAATCCGGCAAAATCGGTCTAGGTGCCCAGGACATCAGCATGCACACACATGGCGCATATACCGGCGAAATATCTGCACAAATGGTTGCTGCAACCGGTGCAAAATATGTAATTATTGGACACAGTGAATGTCGTCAATATCATGGTGATACAAATTCTACTGTTCGCGCCAAGGCTGAACTTGCCATCGCAAACGGATTAATTCCTATTATCTGTGTTGGCGAAACAATGGATGAAAAACAAGCAGGTAAAACAATGGAAATTATCGAATCGGGTGTTCGCGAATCGGTACCATCTGATATAAGTACACCAATAATTATTGCTTATGAACCACGTTGGGCAATTGGCGCTGGTCTGACCCCGACATCAACCGAAATCGCGGATGCCCATACCTTAATCGCAAATACACTTACCGACATGGGTCTGGACGGAACACCTATTTTATATGGCGCATCGGTCAAGGGTACAAATGCAGCAGAAATAATGTCAATTCCAAACGTAGGTGGTGTATTAGTTGGGGGCGCATCCTTGAAAAGCGACGATTTCATACCTATAATAACCAGTGTAAATTAATTATATAGTACCAAAAAAAATGGAATATAGCATGAGTGAAAATAAAGAAGTAAATATTGAAGAGGTTTCTATTAATGATGCAGATATACAAACAAATAAAGATAGCACATCTGCATCAAATCCAGACATTGAAAAACTAACCGCGCAATTATCAGAAATGAATGATAAATATCTGCGTCTTGCCGCAGAATTGGAAAACACACGCCGCCGCAGTGCACTGGATGCCGAATCACGCGCGCGCAACCGCGCAATGGGGGTCGCAGAAAAAATCCTGCCGGTTATGGATGCTGTTGATGCAGCATTAAAACACAACCCCGATGATGCAGGAATTCAATCTATGGCACGTGCATTGGAATCCGCATTTGAACAAATTGGTATAACAAAAATCGAATCGGTTGGAAAAAACTTAAACCCAATGCACCACAATGCGATTCAAGTTATTGAATGCGAAAACACTAAACCAAACACCATTGTCGAAGAAATGCAAGCGGGCTACCTATACGGCGACACAATTCTGCGTACAGCAATGGTCGTAGTTTCAAAGTAAGGAATAAAAATTATGCAAAGACCAAATGAAACCGTTTATCAAATAGACATGAACCAATCCAACGAAAATATTCAAGCACTGTATGAAAAAAACCGACTTGCAAAATTACGTTACGCTGCACGTCGCGAACAAGAACGATTTGACGCGCCATCGCCTATTTTTAACATACTATTAAATACGTACATAAAAATTAGCACACTATTCCAAAAACAACGATAAAATACCCGCCAAATGGCGGTTTTTTTTTATAACCTTGTAACAAAATAAATTAGAATGATTTAGATACGCAGAAAACCGATGGCGCAGTATACAGACGTTACGTAAGCCATCGGATATACTCCCTTGCGGTGGGACTAAATAAATTAGAATGATTTAGATACACAAAAAACCGATGGCGCAGTATACAGACGTTACGTAAGCCATCGGATATACCCCCTTGCGGTGGGACTAAATAAATTAGAATGATTTAGATACAAGTAGTGCCGGCAACGTAGTGTACAGAAGTTACATGAGTTGCCGGCACCGCTTGTAGATAAATTATTATAATTTATTTAGCACGTTCAACATATTCAAGGGTTTCAGTATTCACAACAATCTTTTCGCCTTGTTCAATAAATACAGGAACCTGAACACGAACGCCATTATCCAAAATCGCAGGTTTACCACCACTGCCTGATACAGTCTGCCCTTTTAACGCAGGTTCTGTTTCTTCGACAATTGCGATAACTGTTTTTGGCAACGAAATTGATACCGGCTGACCTTCAACAAAGTTTGCCTTAACCACCATTTCAGGCGCAAGAAATTTCATTGCTTCGCCCAATGAATCAACAGGCATTGTAAACTGTTCATAATCTGACAAATTCATAAAGAATGCATCTGTACCATCTGCATACAAATACTGACAATCAAAATCTTCGACCATCAATTTTTCAACCTTGTCTTCTGCGCGCCAACGATCACCGCCCTTGTTCCCAGAATCAATATCGCGCAAATCTGCCTGAACAAAGGCACCACCCTTACCTGGCTTAACCTTGGTAATTGATGTAACAGAATAACGTTTACCATTATGGGAAATAACCCAACCAACACGCATATCATTTGCAATATAAGATGCCATAATTAATACCCCTTGTTAAAAATTAACTGTTTCGATTATAAGCATATCAAGCAGCAACGCAAGAATTTATTGTATTCCACGCTTATGCGCCCAATAACGATCAATGGATTCCATAATCAATTTATCTGCGGTTTCACGATTTTCCCAACCCAAAATCTTGGACCATGCATTTGGTTGTAAATCCTTGTAATGTTGGAAAAAATATTCAATTTTGGATCGCAAGATTTCTGGCAACTGCTCAACATATTCCGTATTTGTATAAAAAGGATCAATCTTATCCAATGGCACACAAATAATTTTTTCATCACCACCAGCCTGATCTTCCATCAACAAAACACCGATGGGACGAACCTCAATCAAAACACCGGGACGCAACGGCGCATTACAAACAACCACACAATCCAATGGATCGCCATCATCACCCAATGTTCCTGGGAAATAACCATAGTTCGCAGGATATGCCATTGGCGCATGCAAAATTCTATCTACCTTTAATAATCCTGTTTCCTTGTTAATTTCATATTTTACATAACCATTTTCTGGCACCTCTATAATTGCATTCATGCGTTTGGGGGGCATTTTACCTGGTGCCAATTCTTCAAGTGTCATAATTTTATCCTCTTATTTATTTGTTGACAAATATTACCATAAAAAAAACTATTTGCAATTATTAACAACAAATTTATTTTTTACAAAAATCCCCCAAGATAGGGGGATTTTTTATCTATTTGTTAATTGCAATTCTATACGACGATTTTTTTGTAAACTTGCCTTATCACTACCCAGTTCGATTGGATGCATATCACCAAATCCACTTGGCAGCAAACGACGACGCGACACACCATTTTTTGCAAGCTCATCCGCGACTGCTGTTGCGCGCAACAAAGACAATTGCATATTATTTCTATACGCACGTGTACCTGAAATTACTTGCTTCTTGTCAGTATGGCCATCAATACGAATTATCCAATCCACATCCGATGGGATTTGATTTTCCATATCCTTGATAACATTCGCAACCAAACGCAACTGCTTTTTTCCATCATTTGATAATTTATATGATCCACTTGGGAATAAAATATCACTATTTACAACAAATCTATCCCCATCAGATTGGATAGACGTTCTATCCCCAACAGCCAATTTTACAGCTTTGTAAAAATCAGACTGATATTTTGCAACATCATTTAATTCTGCGACCTTATCCGCCAACGCTTTGTTCAATCGATTTGACATTTCTACATATTGAACTTCTTGTGCACGCGATTTTTCTTCAGCGGCATCCAGTGCCCCTTGCAATTGTAACAATTGTTCATTTAATTTCGCTTGTTGAGCAAACATCTCATCCTGTAATTTTTTACGTTCCTGTTCAAGTTCGGTAACCTTTTCTTTACTCAATGTTGCCTGATTTAATTTTTGATTCAAATCATCAATAGTCGTCTGCATTTCTTGAATTTTTTGTTCATATGCCCCAACCAAATCTTCAACACTTGCATCAACAAAGTTTAATTCATCCGTCAATGCAACATTATCCTGTTCTAAATTCTGCAATTCGGTACGCGCCATCAGCAACAACTGTTCCGCCTGCTTTTCATCAGCAGACATTTGTTCAATTGTCTGGGCCTGTTCTGCATTTGCTTGCTTTAATTCTGCGACCACCTTGACCCCTGTACTTTTATTAAAAACACTGGTTGTGGTCCACAAAAACACAAACATAATCAATAAAAATATTAAAATTATTACCAAATTCGAAAACAAATCAACAAACCCAGGCCATGCATTTGTTTGGTTTTTAAAACGAACTCTCATCATTTTTTCTCTCTCTTCTGTTTTTGTTTAATTACGAATTTGAAACAACCTGTTCCAAATTTTGAACTGTTTTTGTTAATTCACGCGTTACAAGATTTATTTTTGGCAAAACCTGCGCCACTTCATCAGACGTTGTAATTTTTGTATATCGCGCAAAATAATCTTCCAGTTCACGATAAATTGCATTCTGTGCGAATTGTACCTGCATCCCTAAAAATCCGATAATCAAACTGCCCGCCAACCCTAACAAAGAACTTGTAAACGCGGTCGCCATTCCTGCAAGCGGTGCAGATAAACCTGCCTGCATCGATTCCAAAACAGATTCATCAGAAAAATTCAACCCGCCTATCAAATCAGCAAAACCGCCAACCGTCAGCAGCAACCCCCAAAATGTACCTAACAGACCCAAAAATATCAAAGTATTTGTTATATAACGAATCGATTCACGCGTTTCTTCAAATCGCAACGCCACCATGTCCATAAAACTATTCAACGCGGCCACAGAAATTCTGCGGGGACGCACAGATAACATCTGGGCAATTGGCCGTAAAATCCGTGGTGGCAATGGCGTATCACGACGTCCAGAAACAAAATTCATCAGCCATCTATTTTCAGGAATCAATGAAAAAATCTGAACAAAACATAAACCAATTCCGAATAAAATCGTTCCAATAATTACACCATTTAACCATATATTTGCAATTGCTATTTGCATGAATTCAGGATAAAAATAAACAACACCCGCAACAACCACTGCGGTTAATAATGCCATCCAATTAAGGGCGCTATGAAAATATTTAAACATGCATACCCTCCATCACGTTCAATAAAATCATAGTAAAAAAATATAAATCGTGTCAACCGCTTTATAATGGGAATAAAAAAACAGGGCCTTATCGCCCCGCTATAAACTACATAACAAAATCTTCACCTAAATAAACCTTTTTGACCATTTCATCCTGAACTATTTCATCTGTTGTTCCATGTTTTAAAATCTTACCATCATGTAAAACATAACTACGATCTGTAATTCCCAAGGTTTCACGAACATTATGGTCCGTAATAATAACCCCCAAACCACGATTTTTTAACTGCGATACCAAACTACGAATTTCATTAACTGCGATTGGGTCAATTCCGGCAAAAGGTTCATCTAATAAAATAAATTTTGGATCATTTGCCAACGCGCGCGCAATTTCAACACGTCGTCTTTCACCACCTGACAATGCTGTTGCAGGACTATTACGTAATGCAGTTATCGAAAATTCATTTAACAAAGAATCTAATTTCTCCTGACGTTTTTTCTTATCTGGTTCCACCACCTCTAATATCGCCATAATATT
Organism: Alphaproteobacteria bacterium; assembly: GCA_017546085.1. Classification (GTDB taxonomy): domain Bacteria; phylum Pseudomonadota; class Alphaproteobacteria; order Rs-D84; family Rs-D84; genus Enterousia. Next base: position 11,756 of record JAFYXQ010000004.1, read on the forward strand.
CTGTTCAACTGTCAAACCACGAAAAACACTATTTTCCTGGGGCAAATAACCAATATGTAAACGCGCACGCTGATAAAACGGCAAATGCGTAATATCCTGAGAATTCAAGAAAATCTGACCGCCCGTTGCCGCCAACTGACCTGTTATACAGTAAAATGCAGTTGTCTTACCCGCCCCATTTGGTCCCAACAAACCGACAGATTCCCCCTGACGTGCTTCCAACGAAATATCACGTATAACCATACGTTTTCCATATGATTTTGATAGATTTTTAACACGTAAAACCGACTGTTTCATAATTTTACCACCAATTCTTTTGTTCTTATCTTATCACCATTACTAGAATCTATTTTTACATTTCCAATTAATGTGATTGTTTTTTTCACTCGATTAAACTGCCCCTTATTTGCGGTAACATTATCTGTGATTTTGCCATTTGACGTAATACGATTAACGGTTCCCGCCACATCATCAAGAAATATTATATCAGGATTTTCATATTCCTGATATCCCAATTTAGCATAAATTTTAAACGGTTCACCATTTTTATCAGTTCCAACAAACGCTGCCCCCGACATCTTAAACTGCTTGCTAACAATATCTGTCATATTAATCGCAGAAATTGGTGTCCATAACAATTGCTTCGTAAATAAGGCCCCCGCAACAAGCGCAGCAACCATAACCAATCCCCACCCAGTAAAGAAAAATTGCCACAAACGCTGCAAACGTTTGTGCTTGGCCAAAATAATAAAATTACGTCTATCATTACCCATATGGTTCAGTCTAGCGCGAAATTAAGCAAAATGCAATTTTTATATTTATCTATAAAAAAAAATATGTTATAATATCCCATAAGAGAGATGAAAAAACTTACAATACTGCTTATTGGACTTTTATGCGCATCGCAAAATAATGCGATGGCTGCTGTTGTTATTAAAAAGGCAGCCCCTGTATCAGAACAAAAAACGACCGCAACAAATGATATCAGTACATTGTTACCAACCGTCATCAATGTCGTAAAGGGGGTCAAGGAATTAAAACAAACAACCAAAGAATTAACTGCCGAATGTATCCCAACCAATGCACAAATCGAATTTGTAAACAAACTAATGATGGAATATGCCAAAACAGGCGCGAAAACCGCAGATGAAATAATATCTTCGTTACGTACAAAATGTTGTGAGAACACTTCTTATCAAAATTCTTTACAGATTGCTGCGGACACAAATGAAACCGACCTTATCTGTTTCGATTGCTTTAATGAACAGGGCGCAATTTGGCACAAATACCCCAAGGCGGTATCAACATATTACTGCGATGACGGAACCTCTTCTTGTTCAGATAAAAATAAAAAATACGCATCAAATATGTATGACATATATTATCAAATAAACTTTTCTGGCGAAGATTTAACAAAAAAAGAAGCTGAAACCGCAAGTATAATTACAAACAAAATCGAAGAATGTTCTTCTATTAAATTAAATGCTCGGAAACGTGCACTATGGTCAAATTTCCTTACACAAACAATCGGTGGTATCGGTCAAAAGACAAACACAGCATCGATTATGGAAATTGTGGGCCAGAATGCGAATTCAGGAACACAAGGGATAATGAATTCATTGGGCGGATTGGCAACAAAATTTATGGGACAATAAAAAACATAAACAAAACAATAAAAAAACCGCAAATTTGCGGTTTTTTTATTATTACATTTTCTGTACATAATCAACATCTATTTCTGTTGAAAAAATTCCCCTATCTACATCACCATACAGTTTTACCGTATCAGACGGGGAAATCGTCTGACCACGCCAATCTTCGTCATCTATTTCAACTGTTATAGAATCAGTTTCATCTTCGAACAAATATTTTTCATCCCCCACGCGTTTTACAATCTTGCCCTTTACAACAACAGGCACATCATCACGCATTTCATTTACCTGTCTGACAGTAACAACAACCTCTTCACCACCGACAAAACCACCCTTTGGATTTTTCGCAACATGTTTTTCTGTATGAACAATTGCGTTTTCTTTTGTGGTTGCATCTTCAAAATTGGCGGTTGCCGCACCAACAGACAGCATACCAATTAGTGCAATCATAGAAATTTTTTTCATAATAAAAACTCCCTTGTTAAAGTTAATCTGATACGATTATAACATATAAATAACATAATTTGTCTAGGAATCATTTAACAAAAAAGAACGGGGCAAACGCCCCGTTTTTACATTGGCAAATCTTCACACGTTGGTCCCTTGGTATCCGATGTACAATTCGTATCCACTTTTCTTGACAACAACCCTTTCTTGGTAACATTACATGTTTCCGTATGAATTGTTGTACAAACATGACAGGTTCTGTTTTCGCGATTAAACACAGAAGTAACTTCCTTGTTCATGCCACCACCCTTGAAATCAAACCTCTTGGCAGAAACAGAAATACCACCCATTTGTGTTTGCCCTGCACCACCCTTGGCCAAATCTTCTGTTTTTAAGCCCGCACTAATTTCATAACGAATCGCCATTGGTTCCGCCAATTCGGCCACAGGCGATATCCCAACAGATGTCCCCGCAGCAATCGAACCAACATCTGCAATACGTTGACACATAAATTGCGCAATATCTGCTGATGCATCTTTGGTTCCCTTGGCAATTTCCTCGGTTAATTTTTTATTATAATTCAACTGCGCCTGTTTTAATGCAGAAACCGCAATCTGAACCTTATACTGATCAAGCATACGCGGGAAACGCGCCTCTGTTTCAACATCATTTCCTGTGATTTGATTCAAACTGCGCCCTGATACACAATATTGAACCTTTGGATCTGTTTCAATCATTTCAATTGCACGATTAATTGTACCCGCAATATTATTTAATTCTTCCTCGATAATCCGAATAACACGTTCATCTTCATTTGTACCAAAGTTTTTCTTTAACGTATTTATATAGTTTTCAACATTTATTATACCAGCCTTGTCTGTTCCCGCCTTGCCCATTTCGATAGAACCAAACGAAATCATACCAGAAATAATATATTTCCCTGCATTTTTCTGTGCACGCAATGAACCTGTGCCGATTGTTTCATCTGCAGCAAAACGGTTACAATCAGATGTCGAACCACACAATTCTGCCATACGTTGATCGACAATATCCTGACATTCTTCAAGCAAGGCATTATCAACATTCAAATATAATCCCATCAACATATTATCCAAATCGTCCATTGAAAAGCTTTTATTTTCCCCTTTGCAGACAACTAATGTATCAATCGGACACATATCATGTATAAATTCATAATCCATACCGATACAATTTTTGAAATCCTTGCCACAACGTGTTTCTGCTGTAAAACATTCCTTGACCTCTGTCGTACAGGCATCAACACGCATTGCTTTCAATTTATCAGTTACATACGCCCAAATTTTTGGTTCCATTTTTTCACAACGTTCAACTTCTACCTTACAAAAACTACGCGCCATATCAGGTCGTGCAAGACACGCATCCATTGTTGCAACCCCCTTGCCTTCGATATCATCCTTACAGGCCTTTTGAATACATGACGAAATATCAGTTAAACAAGATTGACGCATTTTTGATTCAGCTGACATTTCTGCAACCTTGATTGTAGGTGCCGCTTCACGCAAAAATGCGGGCCAAACCATATCACGAACATCAACACAGCTTGCCAAAACATTTTCGCAAATCAAACGTTTAGAATCCAAGACATCCAACGTAGAAATCGCAATACCATATGCATCTTCACTTTGTGCTTTTTTAGTGGCCTTGTTTATCTTTGAAGAATCGAAGAAATCATCTTCGGTCATATTTTGCATCTTCGCATCTGCAACCACAGAAACACATTTACCCCAATCAGAACCGCATACATCTTCGGTTTGCATACATTTTCTGAATTCGAGCATACATTGTCCTAAATCATATTTATTTGAACTTTTTAATGATTCCGTCAACGCATTGCGAACATCTGCCTCTGCCTTGGCAAGTGCCAACTTCGCATCTGCTTTCTTTGACGCTAAACTATTTTCAAACCCCTTGCAGTCAGAAATAATTCGACGCGAATACATCTGTTGTAACAATTTTATATCATCTGCGCACGAATCAGGCACCTGTTCCAAACACATTTCATCCGCTGCCGAATACAATTGTGCCCCTTTCAGAACTGATAAATCCAAATCATCTTCCATATCATCTTCATCTTCTAAATCAAAAGAAAACCAAGATTCTAATTGTTGTTTTTTCTTTTCTTCTTTTGTTAATTCACCAACATCCAAAATATTACCATATTCGTCATAACGTCTTTCGCCACCGAAAACAATATCGGCATTCGCGCCCGCTTTTACTTTTTCAACCTCTACTGTTGCGATACGTTCTGCTTCTTCCATTTGGGCTTTAACATATGCAAGTTCTTTTTCATACTGAATACTTAAATCACTGCAACCACAACTACCCCCACTTTCATTATCCGTGATACAAAATTGATCCATACAGCTGTAATAAGAATCATAACATTCCTGGTCATACAAACCGGTGGCTTCCATTTTGGTATTAACCTTGGTACCGGATTGAATTGCAGACTGTTTACTGGAACTAGATTTCTTGGACAATGCGAACGCATCACCTGCATTAAGCAACAATGCAACCGCAACGGATAAAAAAGCAACTGTATTTTTCATATTTAGAACCCCTATCGTTCCTTACATATTTACATCTTCACAACTTTCGATTTCCTGACAGAATTCTTCCTCACCACCGGCGCTACGCCCTGCGAACAATCCGCCAACGGCCCCAACAACGCCACCGATTGCCGTTCCCCAACCTGGGCTAACCATTGTACCTGCTGCTGCACCTGCAGACAATCCACCTGCTAACCCTTTCAGTCCAGCAGTTCCCTTGGATTCACCGCCTTTTTCACAAACCTGTTGCATACGACAAACATGACAATTACGCAATTTCGGTTCAAACGAAACACTGCGAATATAACTGTAATTTTTACTCGACTTATCTGGTGTCTCAGGCTTATAAGTAGCATAACAATTCGCCTCTGCCTGTTCCAAATCCTGTGTCCGAGACAATTCTGCAATTTTATCTTCAAGCATACGCATCGCACGATTTTCCGCACCAATTTCCGCAATAATTTTTGCAGAATTGAAAATACTATCCCCCAAACTACGACGTCCCGTCGGTTTCTTTGCATCCTGACATGCTGCAACTGTTATATCCTTCTCAAACTGTCTAAAGAATTCATCAACCGCAGCCTTAGAATTATCACGTACCTGTTTACGTAATGCGATAAAATCATCCTCTTTTTCTGGGATTTTATTCAACGCCATAACAGTATCATCAGCAGGCAAACAAGACATATCCGTACCACATGTCCTGCCTAACTGTTCACTGAAATAATTAATACATCCCTGCAACATTTGATAATCCATCTGCAATACCGCTGCAGACACAATAACATCAAATTGCGTTTCATTTGAACATGACGGAAACATATCCTGTGGGCACATTGCAACAATTTCTGATGTCTTTTTACCAACACATTCAGGCGCACTGAAATTTTCACCACACTTATCACGCAGACATGCATCAATATCATTCTGACAGAATTGTGTACGCAAATATCCTAACTTTCCATTTATAACTTCCTTGATACCAGGGACCATAGAATTACATTCATCAATAATCGGACAAACACCGGCTGCGACATTAACGTCTGTCAAACATGCAGAATTTGTTGACGTCGAACAACCATCTTCCAAACACATCTGAATTTGCGCCAAACATGTCTGACGACGATATTTGTCTGCATATTTTGCAGCCTCGACCAAAATAGCTTGGGATTCTTCTTCCCAGTCTTGTAAAACATAGGTTCTGCTACCCATACACTGATCTAAAACATTTTCGCATGCATTTGCACGACGTGCCAGCAAATCTGCATCTAAACAATTTTCGAAATTAGCACCACACCCCCCTTTATCTGCGATACAAGAACGATATGCAAGCAAACATTCGCCACGATTATATTTATCTGTTGTATCAAGCATTTCTAATCTCGCCTGACGAACTGCTGATTCTGCGGTACGTTTATTCGCCAACGCATTTATTTTCTGATCTGCCAAATAAGAACTAAACGATTTACAATCCGCCACAACCTGACGAGAATATAACATTTCTTCCATTTCTGCCTTATCACCACAGGCTTCCAACTCTGCTTCACAAAATTCAGATGCCATCGCAAACAAATTATCACCGATATCAGCATCTGCATCTAAAGCTTCTTCATCATCAGAACCGCTATTTAACCATTGCGAAAAGCTTAAACCTGATGCGCGTGAACTTTTCTTTGCGGCCTCACTTTCGCCAAAGACAAGTCGCGCCTTGGCACCCAACCGCACACGTTCCAACTCTTCTGTATAAAGCTTATCTGCATCTTCCTGAATTTTTTGAATTTCTTGAATTAATGCTTTGGACTTTTCAATATTTGACGAACACGCGCAACGATACCCTTCCGATTCGTCAAGCAAACAAAATTCATCCATACACGCACGATACGCATCACGACAATTTACAGCTTCAGAAACATCCGCCACAGCTTCTACTTCGGCCCGATCATCATCAAGCAGTTGCAACACCTGCGCTTCATCAGATTCTGCGATTGATAAACTATCAACAACCGGCACATCCATCGCTTTTTTTTGCACAGACGTTGATGCACGCATTGGCGCCGCAGTCACACGTTTAACACCAACACGCGCCGCCTCCGTACGTTCTGCAGCAAACAAAATCCCTGGAAACAATAAAAAAACAAGTGAAAAATACTTTAATTTCATCAGACTCCACCCTCTTCCATAT
>JAFYXQ010000005.1 GCA_017546085.1 Alphaproteobacteria bacterium
ATTACCTTTTGTTAAGTTCTGGGGGTATTATAGACACAAAATTCCCCAATCGCAAATTATTAATAACATATTGCTTTTGAATAAAAATTTAATACAATATCAATAATAGTTAATATGAGGGTTGTAAAATGTTAGATAAAAAAGTAAAGGTTTTGGTTAAATTACCATATAGTCTCTTGCAAAAAGTTAAACATATGGAACTATGTCCTGAAATATCACATAAAAAAGCCGTTCAATTGATTGAAAAAATATCTGAACAAACCCCATATATCAAAGGATGTTCACTATTATTATGCGCAGACTATAAAATGTTCGCCGGTGTAGAAAACTTGCCTTGCTTTTTGCCACCAACAGGAACAAAATCTGAACAGGTTCTAATTCTGGATATTTATTTTTTCCCAGTTATTAATCGTTGTATGTGTGGTTTGAATATTGATAATAAAGCAACCCGTGGCGCCACAAAGGCATGTATAAAAAATATAAAGGCCGGAAAATGCTGCGACCCAATTATACGTGATACAATCGGAAAAATCTTGTTTGCCGAAAAATATAATAAACAAAAAATAAAATAAATTCCCCCGGCTTTTTTGAACATTTTTATTAAAAAAGCCGGTAATTTTATTATTTTTCTGTAATTTATAAAAAACACCGGTGTTTGCCGGTGTTTTTTGTTTTTATTTATCACGTATTTGTGCGTTACATTTATTTTCAACCGCATCTATGACCTTGGTCTGTAATTCTTGTAAATCAGAATCAGACATATTTTCCGTCGGTTGAATTGTTATCGTAAATGCAATTGACTTTTTCCCATCAGATAAATCAAACGCATCAAATACAACAACGTTTGTTATGCGATTATCTGCCGCCTGAGCAACAGATGTTAATTTTTCAGCTGGTGTATCCGTATTTACAATAAACGCAAAGTCGCGCGATATTGGTTGATAATCAACCAGTACAGGCTGTTTACCAACACGTTTTGCCGGCAAATTTGTAATATCATCAACTATTCCAATTACAACATTTGTTTTAATACGTAATTTTTTCGCAACAGATGGGTGCAATTCACCAAATTCTGCGATTTTCTTTTTTCCCTGCATTATTGCACCATAACGGTATGGGTGTGCCCATAACGGTGGATTTTCAGAAGATACTGTGAAACGCTGACCCTGCATTAATGCGATTAAATCTGCCTTGATATCATATATATCAATATCACGATTGCGACGCGTCCAATGTTTTGGTGATGTGGAACCACTGCGTACAATACAAATCGATGTATGCTGCTGTCCCGGCATATCGCCATCAAATATAGTTCCAAGTTCAAATAAATTCAAATCAGGAAAACCACGTTTTTCATTGTTTGAAACCGCAATCAATAATCCAAATAACAGACCATTGCGCATTGTGTCATAATCCGTGGTTATTGGATTTGATATTTTTATATTTGGTTTATCTGATAACATTTGTTCGATTGCCAAATTACCAAAACCAAACGAACGACATTCGTTTAACCCACGTGATGCCAATAATGTTTTTAAATTTATTTCATGCATATCATGTGCCTGTCTATCACCGACGGTATGTTTACCTGTTGATATAACCCTATCGTAACCATATATACGCAATAAATCGGCCACCACAGTTTCAGGAATTTCAACATCAACACGTGATGTTGGTGGGGTTACAATCCATTCATCTTTTTTAATATCAACAATATATCCCAAACGTTTTAATATTTCTTGTTGGGTTTCTGAATCCATATCCATACCCGTTTTTTTCAAAAAATATTTTGGTGTATATTTTATATTAACCTTTGTTTTAATATCTGTGCCTGCCGCAAATGCACTTACAATTTTTCCACCACAAGCAGACATAATTATATCCGCAGCTTTCATCGCAGCAATACCCGTTATTGTTGGGTCGATACCACGTTCATATCGATATGATGCATCTGTTGATATTCCTAATCTTTTTGCAGATTTACGAACCGATACAGGGTCAAAATATGCACTTTCTAAAATAATATTTTTAGTTTCATTTGTTGTGGAACCACGCGAACCACCAATTACACCAGCCAGTGCTAAAATGCCCGCAGCATCAGCAATAACCATATCCGTATCAACCAATTCGTGTTCATTTCCAAACAGGTCTGTGAATTTTTCACCGTTTTTAGCCATACGTACAATGATATCGCCTTCAATTTTACCTGCATCAAAACAATGCATAGGTTGCCCCATGTCATAACAAATATAATTCGTTGCATCAACTGGCGCATTCTTTGGATTTATACCAATTGCAGATAAACGTGATGCTATTTTTTCATTACTTGGGTTCATGGTTATATCGCTGATTTCAATCAACTTGTATGCATGACACTTATCTGTTTTTACAACAACCTTGCGATTACCAGATAAGGATTCAAATTCCATGTCTTTTGGTGCAATATATTCGCCAATACCTGCGGCGGACAAATCACGCGCAATACCACGAACAGATAAATAATCCGGTCTATTCGGTGTAATACCCGCATCAAATACCGTTTGTTGATTAAATAAAGATGAACCAATAACTTTATCTGATGGTAATTCAATAATACCACTATGATCATCACCGATACCAAGTTCTTTTGCAGAACACATCATACCATCTGATAAAACACCACGTAATTTACCTGATACGATTTCATGACCATCAATAATACACCCCGGTATCGCCAGCGCAGATATCAAACCCACGCGTGCATTTGGCGCACCGCATACAACCTGACGCAGGGTACCGGTACCATCATCAACCATTAACACATGTAAATGGTCGCTATTTTCATGGGCTTTGCATTCAACAATCTTTGCCACAATTGGTGAAATAGTTGTTTGAAGATCTTCTACCTCTAATCCAATACGGGTTAACGTATCCGATATTTTAGACGCGGATGCATCTGTTTTTAAATAATCTTGTAACCAATCAAGTGTCCATTTCATAATTATACCCCCGTATTAGAATCCTGCTGTTTTTAACCAACGAATATCATTATTATATAAGTCCCGCAAATCTGGCAGATTGTATTTTAACATCGCCAATCTGTCCCATCCAAAACCAAAGGCAAATCCCTGATATTCGTCTGGATTGATTCCACAATTACGTAATACATTTGGATGAACCATACCAGCACCCATTAATTCCAACCATTTATCATTTTTCCATTTCATATCTATTTCTATAGATGGGTCTGTAAATGGAAAATAAGACGGACGTATGCGTAATTCTACATTTTCAATACCAAAATATTTTGATAAAAAAGCACGAACATCTGCCAACAAATCTGACATTGTTACGTTTTTATCAACATATAACCCTTCTATCTGACCAAACATTGGACCATGGGTTGCATCCCATTCTTTGCGATATGTAGAACCAACACCAAACATTTTAATTGGCACACCATCAGATTCCATTGCACGTATTTGAATCGAAGATGTTTGTGTACGCAATACATTCCCATTATCAAGGAAGAAACTGTCTTGCATATCACGTGCAGGGTGATGTATTGGGGTGTTTAATGCAGTAAAGTTATGCCAGTCATCTTCGATTTCCGGACCTGTGTACATTTTATATCCAAATGACTCTAATATTTCAGAAATTTCTGACAAGCTCTGTGTCAATGGATGTAATGTTCCGCGATTTTCGGGCATTGGATTTAATGATACATCCAATTTTTGCTTTTCCAACGAAGCCATTAAAACAGCGTTTTCAATTTCCGTTTGGCGTGTTTTAAACAATTCACGCAACGTTTGATTTTCCATATTTAATGCCGCACGCGCATCATTATCCAAGTTTTTCATTTCTTTCAAGCGCGCCGTCATTGTGCCGTTTTTACCATATGTCGCCGCATGCAGTGCCTGTAATTCTTCGAGTGTATTTATCTTTTTTATTTGTTCTTGCATAACTTTACCCTATATAACTTTTTATTAAAAAAAATAAAAGCCGTCGTTTGACGGCTTTTATTATTACAAAAGATATACCTGCCGACAAGGTATTATTTAGATTCGGCAGTGATAAATCGTTTTGCTGTGTCAACCAATTTGGTGAAGTTTGCATCGCCTGCATATGCCATTTCGGCCAAAACCTTGCGGTCAAGTGCAATACCTGCCTTCTTCAGACCATTCATAAATTGACTATAAGTCATACCATTTGCGCGTACTGCTGCGTTGATACGGACAATCCACAAACCACGAAATTCACGTTTTTTAACGCGACGGTCGCGATATGCATACTGACCCGCTTTTTCTGTTTTTTCACGCGCAGCGCGATATGTTGAATGATGACGGCCCAAGAAACCCTTGGCACGCGCCAATATCTTATTATGTTTTTGTTTTACGGTTGTTCCACGTTTTACTCTTGCCATGACTGTACCCCCTTAAATTATTTCAAACCATATGGGGCCAGTATTTTCGCCTGTCCAACCATGTTATCGTTCAAATACTGTGGCTTTGCACCTGCCTTGTTTGCGCGGGCAGATTTCTTGCGCAACAGTTTCTTATGAGAGTTTCTTGCAACGCGGATTTTTCCAGTTGCAGTCATAGAAGCACGCTTCTTTAAATATGACTTTGTTTTTAATTTTGGCATTTTATATCCTTATTGTTTTTAGATAGTTTTTTTTGTCTGATGGCAATGCCTTGCCACTTCGACTGCTGATTATTTTGACATAAATAAATGAAAAATCAAGTTTTTATTGAATATCTGGTTTTTTAGGGTTAAAGTAAGCGCGATGAAGCAAAATAAAATATCTTCTAAAATCTATCCATTAATCAGAGCTGTGGCAGCAGCGATGGTTTTGCCTGTTTTGTTTATATATATCATGATTGCAAAGCCTGATTATAAAATAATGAACGCATTATCACATGTTGTTGTACCGGTCGCACAGTGGATAGGAAACATTGTTACATGGCCAATTCGTGCGGTCGGTGGTGCAATTGATAATATCGGAGAAATGTCAAATTTGCGGGCTGAAAATGAAGAATTACGCATAAGATTGGATGAGGCATTAAACAACCAAGCTATCTGCAGTATCGCAATAGAAGAAAATAAAAAACTGCAACATGAACTTGATATCACAAATACACAACCGCGTGATACAGTTATCGCTGATATTATTCATGATAATCGTGCAATCGGACATAATACATATATTATTAACCGTGGTGCAAATAAGGGAATTGAGCCAAATATGGTTGTTATGTCACCAAATATGATGCTGGCAGGAATTATTATTGATGTTGCACCACATTTTTCACGTGTACGGGCATTGACTGATTCTGATACAAATATCGCTGTACGCGTTGTCGGGTCAGAGGTTTATGGTTTTATGACAGGTAATGGTTCAAGCACACCAACAATGGGATTTTTTAGCGACCCTGAATTTCAACCGTCCGCAGGAATAAAATTAGTTACAAGTAATATATCAGGTGTTATACCATCAGGCTTAACCGTTGGGGAAATGATTGATGAATCTGATGTTAAAATATATCCTGTATCAAAATTATCACGCGTAATTGTATTAAAATTCGATACACCACAAAACGAATATAAATGAAAGAAAATATTGTTTCTTTTTTGAAAAAATCTTTCCCGTTTTTGTTAACAATCGGGTTGTGGCGACTGTCCACACCAATATGGAATCCTGCGGGAATACTTGCCATTATCCCAATATTTTATTGCAGTTTTATTAGACCAATTCCATGGTTTGCATTGTTTAGTGTTTTTATGTGCTTTGTTATTGATTATAAATTTGAAACTATTTGTTTTTGGGTTGCGATGTATTGCCTGTTCTATGCGATAAACAGCTTTCAAAATTTAATCGATATTCAACGCATGGATAAAAATGCGATTTTTGCATTTCTTGTTTTTTTTGGTATATGTATAATTTTACAGATTTTTTCAAATCTATCTTTTATAAACCTGATTAATGGAATTTGGATTTTTATGTGGGTAACGTTGTTATACACACCAACAGTGGTATTAATCAAAAGGATTTATCATGATTGATACCGAAGTTTCACGTACATTCGATAGACGTAGTGCCTTGTTCCTGACTGCGGGTGCGGTATTAACATCTGGACTGATTTTGCGTATGTTACAAATGCAATTATTTAGCTATCAGACCTATAAGAAAAAAAGCGAAAACAACTCATTTCGTATTCAGATTAATATGCCTGAACGTGGTAAAATACTATCGCGAAGTGGCGTACCTATTTCACGAGATATGCCGATATATCGTATTTATATTATTCCGGAAGAAGCCAAGGATTTAGAATACCTGATTCAAACGTTGCAAAAGGATTTGAATCTGAAACCAAAACGTGTTGAAAGTATTCGTAAAAAAATAAAAAAACAGATGAAATTTCAACCCGTATTGGTTAGTGAAAATACAAACTGGAAAAAACTGGCGCAAATTCAAGCAAAAAATATTTCTGGATTACATGTGGAAAGTGGTTATGCACGTGTGTATGAAATGGGACCTGCGGGGGCACAGATTTTTGGATATGTGGGGAACCTGCAAAACCCGTGCCAAACACACCATTTTTAACAACAGGCATTACTGGACTTGAAAAGAAATTTAATGATGTTATGAAGGGTGATGCCGGAAAAACTGTTATGATAACAAATGCAGTTGGACGTATCACTGGTGAAGATAAATCTTTATTCGTTCCACCAATAACAGGTGATGATGTAAAAACAACTATTGATGCAAACACACAGCGCATATTACATGACGCGTTAACACAACATCGTTCTGGGTGTGGTGTGGTTTTAGATATTAAATCTGGTGATATTTTGGCAATGGTTTCAACCCCAAGTTTCGATCCAAATATCTTCCGCGAAGATGATGGTGATGAATATATCGATAATTTACGTAATGATATCGCAAAACCATTTATGAATAAAACAATCGAAGGTTTATATCCCCCAGGTTCCACATTCAAAATAGTTGTAGCATTGGCAGCATTAGAAGCAGGCGCAATAACAGAAAAAGAAAAAATATTCTGTCCAGGACATTGGGATTACGGGGATAGACGTTATCACTGCTGGGAAGATAAAGGGCATGGTTATGTCGATTTAGCAGGTGCATTAAAACATTCTTGCGACATATATTTTTATCAAATCGCATTACGTATCGGTATTGATTCTATCAAAGAAATGGCGATAAAATTAGGACTGACAGAAAAATATATGGATGATATTTTATCGCGTGAAATGGCAGGGGTTATGCCAGATAGATATTGGAAAGAAAAACAAGTTGGTGCCCGTTGGGTTCATGGCGACACGATTATTTCAGGAATCGGTCAGGGATTTATTTTGACAAACTGTTTGCAATTGGCAGTTATGATGGCGCGTACCACATCAAATAAAAATGTGATTCCACGTATTATAAAATCCGACCAAAGACCTGTATTTAATAATCTAGGATTACAACAGAAAAATATCAAATTTGTTCTGAACGGTTTGGAACAGGTTACAAAAAAGGGTGGAACCGCCGCAGGAAGCGCGATTAATGTGGACGGAAAACGTATGGGCGGAAAAACAGGAACTTCACAGGTTCGTAGCATTTCTAAAAAAGAACGTGAAAGTGGGGTTCTGACAAATGAACAATTAAAGTGGCATATGCGAAACCATGGATTGTTTGTTGGATATGCACCAACTAATAATCCAAAATATGCAGTTTGTATTGTTACAGAACATTCAGGCAGCAGCGGTCCTGCAGCACGTACTGCAGCAACAGTAATGAAGGAATTATTAAAATAACAATGGTAAAACAAACACGTGTTTCAAATGCAAATATGATGATGTTTTCTGAAAAACTAAGCCGTTTTTCATGGGGCTTGTTTGTACCAATGTGTATGGTATTAACAATTTCAATTGTTGTTTTATATTCCGCAGGTGGGGGCAATTGGAAACCATTTGCACTGTCCCAATTAATAAAAATTATACTGGGATTTGGGGTATTTTTCTTTGCTGCATTTAGTAATATAAAAACATGGGTAAAATCTGCATATATGATATATGCAATCGCATTAATTATGATTGTATTGGTTACATTTGTGGGACACACTGGTATGGGTGCACAAAGATGGCTAAACCTTGGGTTTATTCATATACAACCGTCTGAATTAATTAAAATTGCGCTGGTATTAGCATTGGCGCGATATTTTGCATGGTTTAATTCTGTGGAATTAGGACAAATAAAAAATTATATGGTACCTATGTTAATGTTGATGGTTCCGTTTGGTTTAATTGTTGCACAACCTGATTTAGGAACAGCATTATCACTTGGTATGATTACAGTTGGGGTATTTTATATTGTTGGGGCAAACAAAAAATGGTTTATTATTGCGGCTGTGCTGGGGCTGATGGCAGCACCTGCAATTTGGTTTGGTGGTTTACACGATTATCAACGTGGCCGAATTATAACACTGTTTAATCCAAACAGTGATTTACAGGGGGCAGGATATCAAATCAATCAGGCAAAAATAGCATTTGGCAGTGGTGGTATGACCGGTAAAGGTTATATGCAGGGTTCGCAATCACAACAATCTTTTTTACCAGAAAAACAGACTGATTTTATATTCACTATGCTGGGCGAAGAATTTGGATTTATTGGTGCGTTTGGTCTGCTGATGATATATACATGGATTGTAATTTTATTATTTTGGGCCGCAAAAAAATGCAGAAATAGATTTGGACAATTAATTTGTTTTGGTTTTATGTTGAACTTTTTTGTTTATTATTTTATAAATATTTCTATGGTTTTGGGATTACTGCCGACAGTGGGGGTTCCGTTGCCGTTGATGTCATTCGGGGGCAGCAGTTTATTATCACTAATGTTCGGATTCGGATTATGCCAAAACGCATATATTCACAAAGACCAACAATTATCTGCAAAGGGGAGTTAAGGATATGAATTTATTAATTGTGGAATCACCATCCAAAGCCAAAACGATTGAAAAATACCTGGGGGCAGGGTGGCGTGTTATCGCATCTGTTGGTCATGTTCGTGATTTGGTTCCTGAAAACGGCAGTGTTGATACAAATAATAACTTTGCAATGAAATGGCAAATTATGCCCGGCAAAGAAAAACAAATTAAATTAATTACTGATGAACTGAAGAAAGCTGATGCAGTATATCTCGCAAGCGACCCTGACCGCGAAGGGGAAGCAATTGCATGGCATTTGCTTGATATATTAAAGGCAAAAAGATTACTGAAAGATAAAAAAGTTTATCGTGTCGCATTTCATGAAATTACAAAAAAAGCTGTTCAGACCGCAATTGATGCACCACGCGAAATTGATAAAAACTTGGTTGACGCATACCTTGTACGTCGCGCGTTGGATTATTTGATTGGGTTTAGTATTTCACCATTATTATGGCGCAGAAATTTAGGAAAATCTGCGGGACGTGTACAATCTGTGGCCGTTAAATTGGTGGTTGACCGCGAAAAAGAAATCGAAGATTTTAAACCGGTTGAATATTGGTCACTGGAATCTATGTGTACACTGGATTCCGCTGTATTCAAAGCAATGCTTAATAAATTTAATGGTCAGAAAATTGAAAAAATGACCATTGAAAATAAACAAACTATTGATGATATTTTATCAAAAATCGGCACCCCTGTTATTAATGCAACAGTGGTAAATGTGGACAAGAAAAAAACAACACGAAAACCTGCTGCGCCGTTTACCACATCAACGTTACAACAGGAAGCGGCGCGTAAATTATATTTTGCATCAAAACGCACAATGAGTGCCGCACAAAAATTATATGAACAAGGTTTAATTACGTACATGCGTACGGATGCAACAAACCTGAATGCGGATGCGATTAATGAAATTCGTGGTTTTATTGGGCGTGAATATGGGGATAAATTCTTGCCTAAGAATCCAAATATTTATGCAACAAAGTCTAAAAATGCACAAGAAGCACACGAAGCTATCCGACCAACACATTTTGATGCACCAGCAAAAAATCTGTCTGGGGATGAAGCAAAGTTATATGACCTGATATGGAAACGCACAATCGCATGTCAGATGTGTAACGCAGAATTTGATTCTGTTGCTGCAGATATAGAAGTTGAAAATAAATCTGCAATATTCCATGCAGTTGGTTCCACACGTGTATTTGATGGATTTATGAAGGTTTATACCGAAGATAAAGATGATGAAGATGATAACAAAGAATCAAAATTACCGGTATTAAACGTTGGTGATAGTATAAAAATTAAAGAACTAATTCCAGAACAACATTTTACACAGGCACCACCAAGATATACAGAAGCATCTTTGGTTAAAAAATTAGAAGAACTTGGGATTGGACGTCCATCAACATACGCAACTATTATGTCAACAATCGTTGACCGCGCATATGTTGAACAAGACAAACAACGTCGTTTTCATCCAACAAGTGGGGGATGGGTTATCGCATCATATTTGAATAAATATTTTACTGATTTAGTTGATGTTAATTTTACTGCGAAAACCGAAGATACGCTCGACGATGTTTCAAATGGTAAACAAGATAAAATCACCGCACTTAAAAATTTCTGGGAACCAACAGACAATATGATTGATGGTGCACGGGGAATTAAAACCAGTGATATTATTGATGAAATTAATAATTTTATGAACAAACACTTGTTCCCTGATGGTAATGATAAATGCCCTGAATGTGGCGAAAATTTAGGTATTAAATTATCTAAATTTGGCCCATTTATCGGATGTTCAAACTATCCAAAATGTGGATATACAAAACAATTAAATAAAACCGATAAATCTGTAGATAATATAGAATCCAATACACAAACAAAATCTGATAGTGTTGATTTGGGAGATGGTATTGAATTTCGTATAGGTAAATTTGGACCATATGTTACAGATGGTGTAAAGAATGTCGCAGCAAAACAATATAACAACGAAACGATAACACTTGAAATTGCACGTGATTTATTGGCAAACGCCGGTAAGAAGGCCGAACCAATAAAAATAGGTGAAAACCCTGATACAAAAAAGATGATTTTTTATTATCCAACAGGACGATACGGTGCATACATTTCATCAAATCGTGTTAATGTTTCCGTTAAATCACAACCTGATTTAGAAACAGCAATTAAGCTAATAAATACCAAGGCGCAAAATAAATAATGGCAGGACTAGACCGCAATTTTACCGATGAACTACGCGCACGTTTATCTGTGGTTGATGTTGTTGGTCGTGTTGTTCCATTAACACGCAAGGGCCAAAATTATTGGGGTTGTTGTCCATT
This sequence comes from Alphaproteobacteria bacterium, assembly GCA_017546085.1. Lineage (GTDB taxonomy): Bacteria > Pseudomonadota > Alphaproteobacteria > Rs-D84 > Rs-D84 > Enterousia. Next base: position 11,312 of record JAFYXQ010000005.1, read on the forward strand.
TCATAATGAAAAAACCCCCAGTTTTTCTGTTAATGAAGAAAAAGGATTTTATCACTGTTTCGGCTGTGGTGAACACGGTGATATTATTTCTTTTACAATGAAACACAATAATATGGATTTTCGCGCAGCGATTACCGAACTCGCTAATCAGGCGGGGTTGAAAATGCCTGATTACAAACCACGCGATCCAAATATTGTCCGACACGAAGATAATTTATTTGATATTTGCGAAAAAGCGTCTCTATCATATGCAGAAAAATTATTCACACCAGATGGGGCACATGCACTTGAATACGTACGAAAACGCGGTTTTTCTGATGATATGATAAAAAAATATCGTATTGGATATGCGCCTAAGAATAATCTTATTGCAAATAAATTTGCAGAATCAAAATACTTGATTCAGTCGGGGCTTTGTCGGCGCGGAGAATATGGATTATACGATTTCTTTCGCGATAAATTAATGTTTCCTATATTTAATGCGAATGGACGTGTTGTCGCGTTTTCAGGACGTTCTTTGGACGGCAGTGAACCTAAATACATAAATACCGGTGATACCGATATATTCCATAAACGAAAAACTGTTTTTGGTTTAAATTTTGCACGCGATGCAATTCATCGCGCAAATCGTAGCATTATTGTCGAAGGACAAATTGATGCAATAAAAATGCAAATTAACGGATTTCCTGAAACAGTCGCCCCACTAGGAACTGCATTAACAGAAGATCATATTGCATTGTTATGTAAATCAAATAGAAATATTACATTTTGTTTTGATGGTGATGCTGCAGGACAAAAGGCTGCACAACGTGCATGTGGTATTATTATACCTTTTTTACGCGATACATCTGATGTAAAATTTGCCTTTGTTTCGGGTGGCAAGGATCCTGATGAAATATTAAAATCAGGTGGAATAGATGCCATGAAAAAAATTATAGATGATGCAATTCCATTGGTTGATTATCTGTGGCAAATTACAAATTCTAATTTTTTAATAACAACCCCTGGGGGACGTAGTCAGGCTGAAAAATTCCTAAAAAAAGAACTGGATAAAATTACAGATCCAGATTTAAAATCAGAATTTGAAAAAGAATATAATGCGCGCAAATTTAATACATGGCATAAATGGAAGAAGTCAAATATATCTGTAAACATTAAATTACCTGATATTGATACGATTACAAAAAATACACTGATTTATATTGTAAATACATATCCTGAATTGGTGGAAAAATATGTCGATTTTCTTGGTACACTGGGAATTGATTTTGATGGGATTGCACCGGTATTAAATCTTAGTTTAGAAGCAGCAGAAAAATATATTGTTTCGTTGAAACTGCAAAGATATCTCGAGCGGTTAAATATTCAAAAACGAGAATTTACAAATCAGTTATTAGCAGGAAATGATGCCGCACGTGAAGAAATTGCTAAAATTGATGAGGAAATACAAAAATACACTGAAAAATTAGAAATTCTTATTTCTATATAATAAAAAATACCGGCTTTATTGAACATTTTTATTAAAAAAGCCGGTATTTTTAGTTTTAATTTTTTCTTAATTCATATATACATTTTTTTAATCCATCGCGCCAATGCGGTATTTTTATACCGAATGTTTCGGTAATTTTTGATTTATCCAAGACACTGTATGATGGACGTGTGGCAGGTGTTGGATATTGTGATGTTTTTATTGGATTTACCATACAAGTTATGTCTGATAATTCCATTATTTCTATTGCAAAATCATACCATGAACAAACCCCCATATTGGTAAAATGGTATATTCCAGAATTTTCCCTGGTCATTTGTGGGATTATTTTTACAATGGCCGCAGCCAAATCTGATGCATATGTTGGTGTGCCAATTTGGTCTGAAACAACATTTATTTCGTTGCGTTCCGCCCCCAAGCGACGCATCGTTTTTACAAAATTATTCCCATAAACAGAATACAACCATGCCGTACGTATAATTATATAACATTCAGAATTTTCAATTACTGCCAATTCCCCATCACGCTTGGTTTTACCATATACGGATGTTGGATTTGTTTCATCATCTGGGGTGTATGGAATATGTCCTGTACCATCAAAAACGTAATCTGTAGAAATATGTATTAATTTTGCACCAGATTGCGCAAGATTTTTTGGACCATCTGTGTTAATTTTTTTTGCAAGATCAATATCACTTTCTGCGCGGTCAACCGCCGTATAGGCCGCACAATTAATTATTAAATCAATATTGTTTTCATTAACAAATTTATTTACTGCAACAGCATCTGTAATATCCAATGTATCAACATCAGCACATATCGCATTTGGTAATAATTTTTTTAATTCGGTCCCCAGTTGACCATTACATCCCGTTATTAGGTACATCTTTTAACCCCTTGGCTATTCTATCTTTGTCTGATGTTATTATTTTGTCCGCAGGTACACCCCAATCAACACCAATATCAGGATCATCAAAACGAATACCAAATTCTGATTGTGGCGCATATAAATTATCACATTTATATGCAAAAACTGCTGTTTCTGATAAAACTGAAAAACCGTGTAAAAATCCACGAGGTATGAATAACTGACGTTTATTTTCATCACTTAATTCAACTGCAACATACTTTCCAAATGTTGGTGAATTTTTACGAATATCAACCGCAACATCAAGAACACGACCATGAAGAACACGAACAAGTTTTGCCTGCGCATGTTCGCCAAGCTGACAATGTAAACCACGTACAACACCGTATGATGATTTTGACTGATTGTCTTGAACAAATTTATTTGGAATTCCATTTTTTATAAATTCTGCTTCGTTATATGATTCAAAAAAGTAACCACGTGCATCTTCGAATACACGTGGTTCAACAATTATAACGCCATCAAGTTCTGTTTTTATAAAATTCATTTCCTTGCCTTATTTTTTTATGGTTAATTGTTAAACAAGAAATGACATATGTCGCCGTTGTTCATAATGTAATCACGACCAACAAGACGCATTTTGCCGGCTTCTTTTACTGCGACTTCACCCCCAAGGTTAATAAAATCTTCGGGTGTAATAATTTCAGCACGAATAAAACCTTTCTCGAAATCTGTGTGAATTTTTCCTGCGGCCTGTGGTGCTGTCATTCCAGTAGTTATAGTCCAAGCATGTGCTTCCTTGGGACCGATGGTATAATATGTTTGCAGGCCCAATGTTTTGTACCCTGTTTTAATAACCTGATCGAGACCAGATTCTGTTAACCCCAAATCTTCGAGGAACATTTTACGCTCTTCTATATCAATAATTTGTGATATTTCCATCTCAATCTTTGATGATATAACGAGAACATCCGCAATTTTTCCGTATTTTTCACGTACCATATCAGAATATTTATTACCAGTCGCAGCAGAAGCTTCATCAACGTTACATACATAAATCACAGGTTTCGAAGTCAATAAATTAAAAGGCTTTGAATCAACATCTACATTTCGCGCAGGAATAAATTTTTCCAGATTTTCCTTGATAATATTTGCATCTGCCAATAATTTTATCGCATCTTTGTCTAAACCACGTGCCTTCTTTTCAAGGTTTTTTATTTGTTTTTCTATACTTTCAAGGTCCGATAACATTAATTCTGTTTCAATTGTTTCGATATCTGATAACGGATCAATATGACCATTAACATGTACAATATCGTCATTTTCAAAACATCTTACAACGTGAATAATCGCATCCGTAGAAAGAATATTGCCAAGGAATTTATTCCCTAAACCTTCACCTGCTGATGCTCCCTTGACCAAGCCTGCAATATCAACTATTTCAAGCTGAGTAGGTATTAATTTCTGAGAGCCCGCCACACGCGCCAATTCATGCAAGGTATTATCCGGCACAACAACACGACCAGTATTTGGTTCGATGGTGCAAAATGGATAGTTTTGTGCATCGGCAGCCGCACTCTGTGTCAAAGCATTAAATAACGTAGATTTTCCAACATTTGGTAAACCCACAATTCCACAATTGAAACCCATAATAAAATCCTTTATAATAATGCTTAATATGTCATACATATGGAATGAATTCAACATAAAAACCTTTCCAGCGGAAACAATTGTTTTCCGCGATGGTGTATATTGTCCTGAATTATCAACATTAGAATATAAACCTATTAATAAAAATTTTAAATTACCAGTACATATTATATATATTGGTGAAATTGCCGGTAAAAACGATTTAAATATTGATTTAGGTGCAGAAAATCAAAAAGTAATCGTTACAATAAAAATAAAAAATGAAAAGCCGGCTTTTTTAAACATTTTTATTAAAAACACCGGTAAAAATTCTGAAATAAATGCAAATGTTGCAATAAAAAATTATTCTGAGTTAAATTATAAATGTACAGCAAATCATTTGTATAAAAATACGGCTATTTTGATAAAAAATAAAATTTTAGCCGGTAAAAATTCAAAATCTATACTTTCAGGAAATGCGATTATAAATAAGGATTGTATAGATTGTATTTCTGATGTGGGTTTTTCTGCAATGGTTGAAAAGAATGCGAAAATTGAATTTTTACCAGAACAAAATATTGCAGCAATTCCAAAATCAGCAGAACATAGTGCAAATATATACCGTGGTACAGATGCCCAAATTTTATATTTGCGTCAGGCGGGATTAGGTATTATTGAAATTGATGACGTTTTAAAAGAAGCTTTTTTGAATGATTTTTAATAAAAATGTATAATTATAAAATAAAAACCGGCAATCGCCGGTATTTTTATTTCTTCTTGAAACCCTGTTTTGCCTTGAATTTTGGATTATCAGGATCAATCAAGATAACTTGCTTACCACGACGGATTTGTTTTACATTACCGCGTTTCTTCCAAGCCTTTAATGAACTTAAAAATTTCATGTCGTTATCCTTTTTACAATGGCGATTATAAACATATTTTTTGAAAAATCAAATAATATTATTATTTATAGTTGTTTTTGTAGGGCCTGTTGAATTTGTTGAAAACAGTTTTTAGTTTTTTTTAAACAGTTTTTTAACAAAAAAATCCAATGTTTCTGCGATTTTTTATGGTATTGTTAATAAAAACTTAAAAATAATTAACAGTTGAAAATAATATGCTTTTTTAACAGTTTTAACAATTTTATGTACGATTGTTTTTATGCTTGTTGAAAATTGTTGAAATTGTTATAATTCAGTTACCCAGGGGTGAGATTATGAAACAGCAAGTTTTAAAAGCATTGGCAAATCCAGCACAAATATTTCATGTGCCATATATGTTGGCACTGATTAATTTTTTTGTGCAGTTTATCGCTTTTATTATAATTTTTGTACTTGGTTTAGTATTTTTTAATAAAGATGTAAGTCCATTATGGTTTTTGATATCTGTTATAATAGTTCATTCTATATTGGCTATTTTTTCAAAACGTGATCCGCAATTGGGGCAAATTATTATATCTAAGATTCAATTAATAAAACTAAAAATACCAAGGAAATTAGCAGCATGACGAATTTTGATAACTTCTTTAATTATTTTGCAGGTGGGGAATTTCCAATAACGTTAACTGTTTTGGTTATGTTGGTTGTGTTTCTATTTTTAGTGCTGATGATTTTTGTGCCAACAATAACAAAGAAGATTTTTCCAAGTTTTGGTTATTCGAAGTATGCAAATTATTTACCATTTAAACAGGTTAATAATGATAATTCAATGTTATTAACAGATGGTAGTTATATTTGTGTTTATAAGGTTAAAGGACTGCAAACGAGTATGCAAGATAAGGAAGCACGTGAAAAATTCCTTGATTTGCGGGCACAAATATTTAATCAAATTCGTGATCCAAATGTGGTTATGCGTTTTTATATGATTCGTGATGCGGCAGATGAGGTGTCTGATTATGAATTTAGACAACCTGTGTTACAAAAAATTTATGATAAGTGGCAAGGACAGGGATTAAAAATATTTTTAAATTCTTATTATATTGTTTTGTCTGTTAAGGGGCCTGATGCGCGTGCAAAATTATGGCAATATGGGAATTATATAGAATCTGTGTTGGCGGCGTATAAACCGCAAATTTTGAAAAATAAAAGTCATGACAATATGGCTACATTCTTGGGGCGTATATTATCACCGATTTCAAAGCCAAGACCAAAGACGGCTGATAATGATATTGCAAGTTTAACCACGGTTGATGATGTTGAATTTTTAAAAAATGGATTTGTTAGATATCAATCCGGTGGAAGTCAATCGTTTGCAGCTATTATTTCTTTTAAAACATCGCCTGATTATCTTGATGAAGAGTTTTTTGAAACTATTTCCACAATTCAGACAGAAATGATTTCAATGAATGCGTTTAAAATTATGGGAACTGCTGCTGTGGAATCAACGTTAAGACAACGTCGTACAACAGCGGATGAATCTAAAACTTCTACGGAAGATCAGATTGAAGAAGCGCAATCGATTATGGATGAAAATGTTTCAGGAAATCAAAATTTGGTAAATTATTATCCTTTATTTGTTTTGTTTGGGAAGTCGCGCGAAGAATTAGAAAAATATGTTGATGAATTTAGAAAAATTTCAGCATCTTTTGGGATTTCGCCGATTGTTGAATCATTTGCATCTAAGGTTTCTTGGTTTGCGCAGATTCCAGGATTTGATGTTTTTCCACGTTCTTTTAAATTGTTGTCGCGTGCAGCTGCGATTTCTATTCCGATGTCAACACAACCACGTGGTGTTGAAAATTCAGATTGGGGGCCGGGGCCATTGGTTATTTTTCCAACTGCACAGGGAACACCATATCAATTTCAATTCCATGTTTCTGACAAACCTGCGGCGGTGGCACATACACTTACCATTGGGCCAACAGGTGGTGGTAAAACAACACTGTTTTCATTCTTGATTGCACAAAGTTTAAGACATCAAAAATTAAAAGCTTTCTTCTTTGATAGAAATAAGGGGGCAGAAATATTTACACTCGCAGTTGGTGGAAAGTACATAACTATGCAGGGTAAGGAAAAAAATAAAGACCCGATGGAAAATACTTTCTTGACACATTTAAATCCGCTGAAAATGCCGGATAGTGCTGCAAATAGGGCTTTTTTACGTCGGTGGTTTGCAATTATTTCTGGGCAAAGTGATAATGTATCTGCAGATGAAATTGCGCGTGCTGTATCGGTGAATTTTGATTATTTGTCTGATAAAGATAGGATGTTAAAAAATTTATGGGAAAGTTGTTTTTCTTCTGCTGGGAATATGCGACCTGCGTTGAAGAAGTGGGTTGATCCATTGCAGTATGGCGATATGTTTAATGAATCAAATGATACGCTTGATTTGCAGTCGCGATTAACAACATTTGATTTTACTGATATTTTGCAAGACCCTGTGTTATCGCCGGCAGTTATTTCTTATATTTTGCACAGGATTAATAATATAACCGTTGCAGGTGGTAATCCATCATTGATTATGATTGACGAAACAGCACCGATGCTTGAAAATAAGATGTTCCGTGATAATTTTATTGCAGGTTTGCAAGAAGGACGAAAAAATCGTCAGGCATATATGGCCGCGTTCCAACGTGCAAATGTTCTTGATAAACTGGGGATTGGTGATGTTGTCCGTGGGCAAGCACAGACGGTATTATTCTTCCGTAATCCTGCGGCAGATGCCAATGATTATGCGCATTGGAATCTGAATCCACTTGAAATGGCATTTATTCAGGGGCGTGCATATCCAAATCTGAAACGTGCATTATTATTATCAAGACCTGTAACAGGTGAATCAGTGATTTTGAATACTGAACTGGGTGGGCTGGGCAGTATGTTGAGATTGTTTGAATCAGGACGTTCATCTGTGTTGTTAGCTGAAGAATTATATAAGATGTATGGTTCAAATTTTGTTGAAGAATATCTGAAAAAGCAAGGTGTTACAGATTAGTGGTACAACATATGCGTTTATCAGTGGTTATGTTTTTTGTATTGATTTCTTTGCCCGTAAATGCGGTGGATTGTGTGAAATACAAAAAAAATCCAATTGTAAATGTAACGCATATTGTGCCTGAAAAGAAAATTATTCAGCCTGATGAAGATATGGATTTGCAGTTACATGGGCATGTTATGTCAACAATGGCGGAATCATATAATATTTCAACAGCAGCAACGTTTGTTAAAACTGGGTTTTGTGTTTCACTTGAATCGATAGATGTTGGGTTCGGGTATAATGATTTTATTGTAAATATTGACCGAAATTATAAACCTAATTCGTGTGCGTATAATGCGGTATTGGCGCATGAAAACAAACATATTAATGAATATTTATTGGTATTTGATGAATTCAAGGATGATTTTGAACGGGCGTTAAATGTGGCTGCAAATTCTGTTATGCCTGTGTTTGTTGAAAAAAAATCACAGATTGATACCGTGATAGAAGATTTTTATCAGAAAATTCAAAATCATCCTGAAATTGTTTTGTTAAAGCAAAAAATTCGCGCCGCTGAAGAAATTAGAAATAAACGTATTGACCAAGATGAAGATGGTGCTGATTTAATAAAATGTTTTGAATAAGGTTAATATTCTCATAAACTAGGTGAAATATCAGGTGTTGGTATTGCCGGTGAAATAGCAAGAAAAAAAATCATTGAAAGAAAATCAAAATAAAAAATCCCCCAACTGGGGGATTTTTTTAGTAAATCTTGGTTGCGGGGGTTGGATTTGAACCAACGACCTTCAGGTTATGAGCCTGACGAGCTACCGGGCTGCTCTACCCCGCGATAAAGTCAGTCTATTATATACTATTTATTCCGATAGTCAAATGAAAAATATTTTAATTCCTGATTTGGTGTGTTTTCCTAGGTCGTGGTTGAATTATATTTTTTTTGTTGCTATGATTTATTTAATTGAATAATAAGGGTTAATTGTGTTTCAAAATAAAACATTTAGAAAATTATGGAAGGGGTTTTGGGAACCTATTCTAAGTTTGCAGATATTTCAATGGGTTATCGCTATTTTAATGGCGATTCCGATTTGGTTCGTTTATTTTACATCAATTAAAAAAATTACAAATATTGATGTTTTTTATAAGTATAGAAAAAAGCCTGCAATATTTATTTTTTGGCATGGTCGTTCTATGATGTTAAGCCCAATTATTTGTTTGGGTGGAATGCATGCGTATGCTGTGGCAAGTCGCCATAAAGATGGACGTATGATGGCAAAATTACAACATTTATTTGGGTTACGTGCTATTTATGGTTCTTCGCATAAGGGTGGTGTGTCTGTTCTGCGCGAAGGTTTGCGTGTGTTGGCGCGTGGAGATCATGGAATTTGTTTGTCGCCAGATGGACCTGGGGGGCCGTCTTTGCGTGTTCAGGATGGGGCGTTGTATTTTGCAAAGATGAGCGGGGCACCAATTATTCCTGTTTGTTATTCTTGTTCAAAGTCATGGTTGCAAGATAGGTGGGATAGGTATTTGGTTGCACTGCCTTTTTCAAAAATTACATGCAATATTGGAAATCCAATATTTGTGCCTAAAAAAGTAACACCACAAGAATTTGAAGATATTAGAAAAAATATAGAAGATTTTATGGTGGCGCAAATGCGTGAATTGGATGCAGAATTTGGATTAAAACCTGCTGAGCAAGATTTGACATCGGTTGAATTTAAGCAGAAAAAGCGTGAGGCTGCTGCAGCAAAAAAAGCTAGTAAGCGTAAGAAAATTTAAAAGGAATTTTTTGATGAAAACACCGCGTTGGTTTTTGAAAAAAAAATTAATATCGTTTTTATTATGGCCATTGTCGGTGTTGTATTTTTTTATCTCAAAAATTATTAATGTTATTAGGGGAAGAAAAAAATATGTTTCACGTCGACCTATAATTTGTGTTGGAAATATTTTTGCTGGTGGTGTTGGAAAAACACCAATCGTTCGTCAAATTGCAGCGCATTTTGATGCGCCTGTTGTTATGCGTGGGTATAAGAAAGATAAGTCATTGACTGGTATCGGGGACGAGGCTTTTATGTTAAGTAATGCAGGGTTGAACGTTCATGTAGGGGATAGAAAATCAAATCTTGTATTGTTAAATAAACAAAAATCTGAAAAAGGTCCAATTGTTATGGATGATGGATTGCAAAATCCGACAATTAAAAAAGATATTTCAATCGTTGTTTTTGATGAAGGGTTGGGATATGGAAATGGTTTTTTGTTGCCTGCGGGACCGTTACGTGTACCGAAAAAATATGCACGTAAAGCAGATGCTATTATTGTTATTAGGTCAAAAAATCCAAAGAAAAATTTTGTTTTGCCAAGAAATGTACCTGTGTTTTATGCAGATAATAAGACAATTTCGCCATATACTAATAATCAAAAATTGGTTGCGTTCGCAGGTATTGGATATCCGGATAAATTTTTTGATGCGTTAACTAATGTTGTGGCAAAACGTGCATTTTCTGACCATTATCAATATGATGATGATGATATTAAGTCGTTGATGAAATTGGCGGATAATAAAAAAGCAAAACTGATAACCACAGAAAAAGATTGGGTTCGTTTGTCTAAGAAGTATCAAGCAAAGATAAAGTATGCGGTGCTGGAGACGGTTATAGAAGATAAATTTTTTGTTTGGTTAAAGGAGAAATTAAAATGCCAACAATAAAAAAAGAAGTTATTTTATCGGGGGTTGGAATTCATTCAGGTTTGCCGGTTAATGTCGTTATAAAACCGTATGAAAAAAATGGAATCTTTTTTAAACGTGTGGATTTAGATGATGTGCAATTGATTCCTGCGCGGTTTGATAATGTTGGTGAAACAAAATTTCGTAATACAACAATTGGTAAGTTGAATGCTGGGCATGTGCAGACGATTGAACATTTGATGGCTGCGTTATTTATTGTTGGGATTGATAGTGCGATAATTGAAATTAATGGGGCTGAAACACCAATACTTGATGGTAGTGCATCTGAATTTATCAAGAAAATTAAAGCAGTAGGTAAAACAGAAGGCGATTTAAAAAAGATTATTGTAAAAAAAGAAGTAGTCGTTTATGCGGCTGATGTTATTAAACAATTATCGTTGTTTGTTCGTTTGAAATTGTGGATGTTTAATAAAATTAATGGTAGAAAAGTTGATGGTTTTGTTAAATTGTCCCCAAATCAAGACGGGGTGTTGAATATAAATGCAACGTTGGTTTATTCTGAACCGATTATTGGAAAACAGTCTTGTGTTTATTCATATGATGGGACAAAAAAATCAATTGATGATTTTATTAAAAATTTTGCACGTGCACGTACGTTTGGTAAATATTCTGAATGGGAATATCTTAAAAAACGTGGTATGGGACGCGGGGCAAATGAAAATAATGTTATTGCATTGAATGATGCAGGTGATGGGACACTGAATAAATTACTGTGGAAAGATGAATTTGTTCGCCATAAAATAATTGATGCGATTGGTGATATGTTTACCAGTGGGGGTGTTGTTTGTGGGAATTTAGAATCTTATAAGGGAAGTCATGCGTTAAATAATTTGGTGCTGAAAAAATTATTTAGCAATCCAGATAATTATGATATAGTTCAATAATAAAAATATTAAAAAAAGGAAGGGAAAATGAAAAAGATTTTTATGTTAGGGGCGGCGTTAATGTTGGCTGCGTGTAATGGTTTTGTTAAAAATGAAAATGGTAGTCAGTATTTATTACAATTGGATGCAGAACCTATTGGTTGTACATTTTTATATAAGTTGGAAACAGAAGTTTCTGTTTATGCAGCAGAAGATGCAAAACGTTATATGGAAAATCGTATTGTTGATCAGGCACGCCCTGGGAATGCGTATTGGATTACAAGTCAGCGAACAAAACCAAATGAATGGGTGATTTTTGGGCCTGAACGTTCGTTTGTTTTGGTTGCAAATGTTTATGATTGTCCAAATGTGAATAATGTTCGTACTGCAAAAGATATGGTTGATATTTCAGATAATTGTATATATGGAAATTGTCAATAATAATTATCCCACATTTGTGGGATTTTTTTTACGATTTTTATTCCTTGAAATCATTTGCCTTGGATTTATATTTTGTGTTATAATTGTTTTGAATATTCAGAGAGAGAATTTTAATTGGCCAATCAAGTTATAACTATTAATAGAAAAAAGTATGCTGTCGGTTTGTTTTGGCAGCCTATATCGCATGGGGTTCCACCACGTGTTTTTGTGAAGAATCTTGCGCGTGGTATTGATAAAAAACTGAATTTGTTCGCAGAATATCGTGAAATGGTTGCACTGGGGTCGCGACGTTTTGGACAGCGTGCAACAATGCGTGTGGCTGCGGCTGCGGTTATGGAAAGTTTTTCTGAATATACGTCTTTCTTGGCGATGTTTCAGGTGTCAAATGGGTATTATTTGGTTGCATCGCGTAATGGTGTTATTATAGAAGATAAGTTATTTTCTGCTGAAAATTTAGCGCGGGCAGAATATGTTAAGTTGATGGAAATTCCTGATTGGGGGGCATTTTTTGCGCCTGGTGCATGGGGAATGCCGCGTGCAGTTGAAAAAAACTTGTCAGATGTTTTGAATGTGAATAATCATGTAACACTGCGTTCTATTAGTTATTTAAGGGCAGGGGTGATATCTGCTTTGTTGGTGGTTTTGTTTTTTGTGTTGTTTATGGGGATTTTTAAGGATTCGGTTAAACAAGCGTTTGGTCCAAGACCGCAGGTTGCAGAATTAAATCCAGAATTAGTTGCAGAATATAAACGTCAGATAGAAGAAAAAAATAAAGAATTAGATGTAAAATTTGAAATCGAAAAACAATTACCACCTGAACCGATTGTTATGCCGTATGAATTATTGCCTGATATGATATCGCGGGCAGAATTGTGTTATCGGGCGATTGGTTTTGTTATGCAGCCAATTACAGGTTGGAATCAGGTTAGTGCGATATGTGGGGAAACACATGTGGTTGCTGAATTAAAGCGGTCGTTTGGTACATTGGATGAATTTTATAATGTTGCAACTGAATTAATGCCGGGTGCGTTTGTAGAAGAACTTGATGAAGATACATTGCGTGTAACGGCAGTTTTACCAAAACTAGATTCAGTTTCATCCCAAGATGAACGTGATGCTGATACGATTTTGCGTGATATAACTTCTTTGTTTCAAGGGGTTGATACCACTGTGAATGCACAGATTGTGATGGATACATTAACAAATGGGGTTGATGTAAAAGAATTAAGTTTGGTTGAAATTGAAATTGAATCAAAGTTAACACCAGTGCATTTTATCAAGATTTTTGAAGATTTTGGTGGTGTTTATTTGATGCAAGCACGTTGGGACGTGGCAAAACGTATATGGAACTATGAGGTGATAATCTATGCAAAGTAAAAAAGTATTTTTTGTTGTTTTGTTATTTATTCTGATGCCGATTATGTCAATTAAGGCAGAAGAGGTTATAGTAGAAGAACAGGTAGGTATAGAGCAGATTTCTGCTGATGCGGTTGCTGATTATCAGGTTCAGGGTTCTTTGTTTCAACAAATTACTGATTTAGAACAAGAAAAGGTTTTAATGCAATTGGAAAAAGAACGTGCACAGTTGGATTTGGAACTGGATAGATTAGCTGCGGAAAAAATAAAACTGCATATGGAAATCGATACCCTGTCAGGGCGTGCAGAACAGCAGCAACAGGAAATAGAAACCCAAAAAGCAAAATTAGAAGCCGAGGCTGCACGTATAGAACATGAAAAAGAAGCCTGGCAGGCACAGGCTGAAAAAGAAAAAACAGCAGCGGTTGCAAAAACAACAAAAAAACAAGAAAACACATCAATGGATATTGCTGAAAAATATAGATTGGTTAATGTGGTTGGGGCTGGAAATCAATTACAGGCAACTGTTGAAGATTTGAAGTCAGGACAGTCAAAACGTGTTGCCGTGGGTAAGGTTTTAGACGGCTTTACTGTAAAATCTATATCACTGGATGAAGGGGTGGTATTTGAAGGTCCTGATGGTGAAATGCAGAATTTAAATGTTAGTAATGGAAAATAATAATGCCAAAACAAAAAGATAATTTTAATAATATCAATACCTATGATAAGCCTTCTGTACCGGCGGGACTTGAAAATTCAGAAAGCAAAGATATTATTGATTATTTGTTTGAAAATAATAATCGGTTGTTAACTGCAACTGGTGCAGCAATGGAATTACCGCATGATACACAAGGGTTGATTGCGTATTTTTCTGGTGGCGAAATTATTATTTCACGTACACATCGTTATGATGGTCGTGTGTTGGCTTTCCTTGATTTGTTAAAACGCAGCGGAAGTTTTGTTCGTGAACCATTTTATTCTGATTTGGGATTGATTTCAAATATATATAAATCAAATGACCTAAAATTAGGTGGGCGTGCACGTTTTAAACAGGATTTTGATAACCAAATGCAGAAAGACTTTGTTGATATTATTGCAAAGGCTGCTGCGCAAAAGGTGTCTGATGTTCATATAGAGGTTGCAGACCAAACAACAATTTTCTTTCGTATAGATGGCAGTATGCAGCCTGTGTTGGAATATAATTCACAATGGGGTGAATCTTTTGTTCGTGCAGCGTTTGCATCTGCTGATATGTCAAATGCAAACTATGCCCAGAATGAATATCAGTCAGCTCAAAAGGATGGTCGTACACCGTTACGTGGAACCAAGGATTTATATTTACCAACAGGGGTTTTGGGTGTTCGTATGCAATTTAACCCAATTGCATTTGGCAGTCGATATGTTGTTATGCGATTGCTGTATGATAACCCGTCCGAAGGTATAAAGGTAGAACAAGAATTTGGACCATATGAACAACGTTTGTTAGCGCGTATGCGTTCATTTCCAACAGGATTGGTTATTGTTGCGGGGCCAACAAGTTCTGGTAAATCGACAACGCTTGTACGTAATATGTCAATGATGTTGCGTGAACGTAATTATGAAATAAACATGATTACAGTGGAAAATCCTGTGGAACAGAAGATTTTTGGGGCACGTCAGATGCCGGTTGTTAATACAACAAATGAAGAACAACGTGAAGAAAAATATGTTGAAGCATTGGCTGCGGCATTGCGAAGCGACCCCGATACATTGATGGTTGGTGAAATTCGTACGTTGGCTGCGGCACAATTAACAGTGCGTGGGGCATTATCTGGCCATAATGTGTGGACAACATTGCATGCGAATTCTGCAATGGCAGCTTTGACACGTTTGCTAGATTTGGGAATAGAACCGTTTAAATTGAAAGAAGAAACATTGATGCGTGGTTTGGTTTCAATGCGTTTATTTAAAAAGGTTTGTCCATATTGTCGTGAACCATTGATAAATCATCCTGAACGTGGTGCTTATCGTCGTGTAATGGATGCGTATGGCGAAATCGGATTAAAACAGGTGTATCAACGTGGTGTTGGTTGTGAACACTGTAATGGAACAGGGAATTTTGGTCGTGTAAAGGCTGGTGAAATTATAATTACAAATAGTGAATTTTTAAGACTAGCATTGTCAGGTGATACAGATGGGGCGGTACATTATTGGTTGGAAAAAATGGATGGACGTACATTGAAAGAAGCGGCTGCTTCACTGATGTTGCAAGGGGTTATTAGTATTGATGAAATAGAACGTTGGGTCGGGCAATTAGACCAGCCAGGGGTTTATTAATATGAATAAGCTGGAATTGTTATATGCTAAAATTGTTTTCAGATTGAATACTGAAAAACGTATGTCGATTTGTAGAAAATTGGCGTCTTTGTTACGTAACGATTTTACATTAATTGATGCGCTGGAACGTCTGGAAATGATTGAATCTAAAAATGGTGCTAAGCCACGTGAACCATTTGCAATTGTTATGCGTCAATGGCAGAAAAATCTTGAACGTGGTATGACGTTTTCAGAAGCAACACGTGGTTGGGTTCCACCCGAAGAAACGTTGTTGGTTACGTCTGGGAATTTGTCGAATTTGGTGGTCGCGCTGGAAAATGTTGGACGTGTCGTTAGTGGTACGCAACGTATTCGTCGCGCAATGACAACAGCGGTTGGGTACCCTATGTTTTTATTAGCATTGACATTTGGTATTATTTTGATGGTTGGTATTTATCTTGTTCCGCCATTGGCCGAGGTTGCAGGAAATAATATAATTTGGCGTGGCAGTGCACAATCTTTAATTTGGATTTCTGATTTTTCAATAAAATATTGGTATTATTTCCTTGTTGGATTTGCATCACTTGTTGCGATTATTTGGTTGAGTTTACCAAATTGGGCGGGGCGTATGCGTGTTTTGGCGGATAAATTACCACCATGGAATGTTTATAAAATTCAAGTATCTGTTGGTTGGTTAATGTCATTGGCTGCGATGGTTAGTGCAGGGGTTACAATCCCTGATGCGATGCGTATGCTTGCCGATAATGCAAATAGATATTTACAAACAATTCTTGAAAAAACATTACGTTTTATTGCAAATGGTGAAAATCTTGGGGTTGCGTTATCGCATACAAAACGCGATTTTCCTGATTCTGAAATAATTGGTGATTTGACTATTTATGCTGATATGAATGGTTTTGATGAAAATCTGACTCAGGTTGCGAATGATTATTTGGATGAATCTGTTCGTAAAATGGAAAAGATTTCAAATACGTTAAACAGCCTTGGTATATTGTTAGTTTCTGCGATTATTGCGTGGGTTGTTTTGGGTACATTCCAGATGCAGGACCAGATTACATCAGCCCTATCTTAAAAATTAAATATAATAACTTATCTAAACATGTTGTGTGTGGCTTATGTAACTTCTGTACACTGCGCCATTCACAACATGTTTATCTAAATCATCATATTTAATTTTACACTAATCCTGACTAGTGGTGCGTATGGGTTGTGTGTGGCTTATGTAACTTATGTACATTATGATTTTATAATGTGGATTATATGGTTTAGTTTGTTCTTGATTTTTATTTCCCAGTCCGTATAATGTGGTGGAATTTATGCCCTAATAGTCTAGTGGTAAAACACGTCCTTGGTAAGGACGAGTCGCAAGTCCGATTCTTGCTTAGGGCACCACAAATGCATCATCTATTTTGCGTTTGTTTATTTTTACTCGGGTCATGTATGTTTTATACACTTCCGTCGTAAAAATTACACAATACGCAATATCTAATACATTTGTGTCGCCCAACAGGCACCCAAATGCATCATCTTTTTCGCGTTTGTGATATCTGTTATTTGTTATGTTGATATGACTGACAACCATGGAATAGCAATAGCAGGTCTTAGAAGTTATAAATCAGGGTGGCACCGCGCAGCCGTTAATGACTTGCGCCCCTGAAATTTAACAATTATATATGGGTGCCGGAATTCCATTTATTTCGTTGCCCAAAATACAAAAAAAGGGACCAAGATGTTATCTTTGAAATCAAAGTTTAGAACACATACATGTGGACAATTAAACACAACAAATGTTGGTGAATCTGTTATTTTATCAGGATGGGTTCATCGTAAACGCGACCATGGCGCATTGTTATTTATCGATTTGCGTGATAATTATGGTATTACACAGGTTGTTTTTGATGGTGGTAATACAGAACTTGAAAAGGTTCGTCCAGAATCTGTGATTAAAATTATGGGCAAGGTTGTTGCACGTGATGCAGCGGCGGTTAATGATAAAATCCCAACTGGGGGTATTGAAATTCAGGCAGAATCTTTTGAGGTTTTGACAAATTGTGATGTTTTGCCTTTTCAGGTTTTTGGTGATGATGATACTGTATCTGAAGATTTACGTTTAAAATATCGTTATATTGATTTGCGTCGTGAATCATTACATAACAATATTTTAACACGTAACCGTATTATCAAATTTATGCGTGATAAAATGTGGGATATGGGGTTTTCAGAATTCCAAACACCAATTTTAACAGCGTCAAGTCCAGAAGGTGCACGCGATTTTATTGTACCAAGTCGTTATCATCATGGTATGTTCTATGCATTGCCACAGGCACCACAGCAGTTTAAACAATTGTTGCAGGTTGCAGGGTTTGATAGATATTTCCAAATTGCACCTTGTTTTCGTGATGAAGATTTACGTGCAGATAGATTATTAGAATTCTATCAGTTGGATATGGAAATGTCGTTCGTTGATCTGCCGGATATTCAAGCGGTGGGAAATGAATTGATGCCTGCGATGATACGTGAGTTTGTGCCTGATGCAATTATAGCAGAAGAAATACCGCATATTCCATTTGATGAAGCGATGTTGAAATATGGTTCTGATAAACCTGATTTGCGTAATCCTATTATTATTCATGATGTAACGGATATTTTCCGTGGTTCTGATTTTGGTATTTTTGCAAATGCGGTTGAAAATGGTAGTGTGGTTCGTGCAATACCTGCGCCAAATTCTGCTGATAAACCACGTTCTTGGTTCGATAAATTGGGTGATTATGCGGTCAAAGAATTAGGACTGGGTGGATTGGCATGTATCGTGTTTGGTGATGAAGCCAAGGGACCTGTTGCGAAAAAATTAGATGCAGAACGTATTGCAAAATTACGTGAAATTGCTGGGGATAATTCATCATTGTTCTTTGTTTGTGATGCACCAAATTCTGCAGCCAAGGCAGCAGGTAAATTACGTAATAAGTTGGGTGATGATTTGGGGTTAATTAATCCAAAAGAATTTAGATTGTGTTGGATTGAATCTTTCCCATTCTTTGAAGAGGATGAAGAATCACCAACAGGGGTTGCATTTACACATAATCCTTTCTCGTTCCCGATGGCAACACTTGAAGAATTAAGCACAAAAAATCCATTGGATATCAAAGCGGCGCAGTTTGATATGGTGTTATATGGTGCTGAAATTTGTAGTGGTGGTTTACGTAACTATAATCAGGATATTATGATTAAATGTTTCGAAATTACAGGATATAGCGAAGATATAGTAAAGGAAAAATTTGGTGGTCTGTACACCGCGTTTAAATATGGTGCGCCACCGCACGGTGGTTGTGCATTCGGTATTGACCGTTTGGTTCAAATTATGTCTGGCGAAGAAAATCTGCGCGGGGTTGTTGCATTCCCAACAAATCAACGTGGTCAGGATTTGATGCTGGGGGCACCAACCAATGTTACAGAACAACAATTACGTGATGTACATATTCAAGTGCGTAAGAAAAACTAAGACCGATTAACTCCGCCCATTTGGGCGGTGTTTTTTTTGTGAATTCATACCTGTTGGTAAATTTTAGTTCCTATGTATAATTTTAATAAAAAAAGAGAGAAAATCATGTATAGGAATTTAGATGTATTGGCACATAATTTAAATTTAACAAATTATCAATTTTCTAAACTAAAAACGCATTATGACCGATATGATATAGGTGGATTACAAAAGCGTGGTGGGATTTTATACGCACCGTATTCTTCACGTGGATTGTGGCAGCGTTTTAAATGTTTTTTATTTGGTGTGCCTGCTGACTTAATCGGTACAGACAAGACATTATTGCAGGCGCAACGTAAAATTAGATTTTATGCAAATGGTTATCATTGTGTACGTGTTGGACGGTATGTTTATTATGCTGATGCATGTGGCAATGTTATTTCACGTGATGAATTTCAAAAGAATAGATAATTTTTAAAATTTATTATGTGTTTTTACAAACGCACGCATAAATCCTGTGTCAAGATTTCGCATTATTTCTGATAATGAATAATTGCGACCACCATCAGGTAAGATGCTGAATTCAATTGTTGTTGGAACAGGACCTGTGCCACGTAGTGTTAAATCAAATTCTGCTGTCATTTGACCGTTTGTTATGGCAAGTCCACCAATAGCACTGCTGTGCAGCATTGATAATTCGATTGGTTCGGTGGTTATAAAATTATCCTGTGTATATGTGCCGATTAATCGCATTTGCTTTAATCTAGTTTCGCCGCCACCCAATGCGTTTGATAATGCGTATTCTGCGTTAAGGCTGGTTATATTTTCTGCTGATGCATAAAAGTTATCCATTGATAAACCGATAATATACCCGTCTGAAAATGTTACATCGATATCGCCGGCCATATTATAATATATATCATGTGCGATTTTTCCATTTGTGGTTAGTTTTAATTCACCTGTAATGAATGTGTCGCGGATATTTAATGGCATTTGTTTTGATAATAAATCGCCATTTATTTTGAACTGATTTAATTGGACGGATATGTCGTATTTGTTTTTGTTGCGTTCGATTGTGGTAAGTATGTTGCCACGTGTGCTGTCGCTGATGGATAAGATTTGTATATTTTGTTTTAGTGAATAAACGAAGTTTTTGTATTCTGCGTTATCGTAAACTAACCCATTTGCAGACAATGATATATTTACTGGGATTTCAAACATTGTCATTAATGGGGCATTTGTTAAAAATTCTTGTTCAGAATAATTATCAAGAAATGATTTGCTGATAATTTTATTTAGAAATAATTTTTCAGTATGCAGTGTTATGTTATTCCCAGATACAGAACCTGAAAATTCATTTCCAAGTACCTTTATATTAAGATTTGATATTTTATCATTGTCATAAAATCCAGATACGATGTATTTTGAATCGTTTATTGCACGCAGGTCAATGTTTGGTAATATTTTTTTTAAGTTGTTTCCTGATAAGACAAAATAGTTATCAGACATTGATAATTGCCATTGTTTGTTGTGCGGGATAAATGCCATCATGCCATCTGACCATGAAAAGTTACCCGCATCAGTTAACATAAATTTTGGTAAAAATTGTGGTGTTATTTTTAACCATTCAAGGGTTTTGTTATCTGCAAAATTATAAAAAATACTTGTCCCTGATTTTGTGTTCTTGTATATGCCGCCAAGGTCTGAGAATTTGAATTTTACAGTTCCGTATTTCCCAAGTTTAGAAAGCAGGTTTTCTGCGTTTTTTATGTCGGGCATTTTTTTATCAGATTCAACAATTACATTATATGTATCATTTGATACTGATATTGAACCCCATAGATTACCATAGGTAAATTTATCACATTGCCAATCTGTTGGTGTTCCTGAAAATAGACACATTGCGTTTGTTTTATTAATAGGTAGTGTAATCATTATATTATGTGCGCCTTCTGGGGTTATTGTGCCACCTGTGATAGCGATATCGTCAGCAATAATTGTGCCAATTTGTAATGCATTTTTTGTGCCTGTTGCAGCAACGCGTATATGATTAAACGTGTGGTTATAAAATTTTAACCTTCCATATAAATCGAGATTGAAATTAGTTTTCTTGATTAATCGATTTGGATTTCCCAAAAATGAAAAGTCAAAATCAATGTCGTTTGACACCAGTTGAATATCTTTGTCCCCGTTAGGAAAGATTTCAATGTTACCTGAAAAATGTTCTGATTCTATGTTTGTAAATTTATAACCGTCGCCACCGTTCCATTCAAATTTCATGGTTAAACTGATTGTTTGTGGTATTTTGGGTTCAGAAAACCCAAACCATTCATTTATGTTATTTGTTGTTAATTCTATGTAACCGCGCAAGCTGCCGTCAGAATACATTTGACCAGTTATTTCTAGGGCTTTGTTTTTGTTTTTTATATTGAAAGTATCACCAATAAATTCAACATCATATTTATGATCCTTGGAACGAATGGTGCCATGAAATTGACCGTTTGTGAAATCTGCACGTATTATGTGGAATTTTCGACCCATAAAAGTAATATTACTGTCGTAAATTTCAATGTTGTGGTTAAACGATGCAGGTAACAATTTATCAACTGTTATATCTGCATCATAGATTATAACAGCATCATTTAGTTTTGCATTTTTTAAATCAAGTAAGCTGCTAAATGGAATTGAAAACATTATAGAACCAATGTTTGCATTTTGAATAGATACATCGTGTGCAACAATTGTCGCACCACCAATTAAGCTAAAATGAATGTTGCCGTTTAATTTTGTTGGAATGTTTGTTTGTTCGTAGATTGATTTTTCCACCATTGGTTTTATTTTGTTCAACGTGAACATCGGTGGAATCATTATGACACCCAGCCCAATTGCGCAGATTGCGCAGATAATAGACCAAAAAATCCTACGTTTATGTCTGGGTTTTAATGCCATTCTCTCTTTCCTTGTAATTTTATTATAATGGATTATATTTAGTTTGCGAAGAAAAAAATGAATAAGGCACAATTTTATCTTGAAAGCGATTATAAACCAATGGGCGATCAACCGACCGCCATTGCTGAATTGGTTCAAGGTATTAAAGATGGTCGTCAATCACAGGTTTTATTGGGGGTTACAGGGTCTGGTAAAACATTTACAATGGCGAACGTTATTGCTGAACTGGGGCGACCTGCATTGATAATGGCACCGAATAAAATACTGGCGGCACAATTATATACGGAAATGAAGTCCTTCTTTCCATGTAACCATGTTGAATATTTTGTTTCTTATTATGATTATTATCAGCCAGAGGCATATATGCCAACAACCGATACGTATATCGATAAAGACGCGTCGATAAATGAACAACTTGATCGGATGCGACATAGTGCGACGCGCGCAATGCTCGAAGAACGTGATGTCGTTGTTGTGTCGTCGGTATCGTCGATTTATGGTATGGGGGCCCCAGAACAATATTCGAGAATGAAATTGGTTTTAAATTCGGGTGATTTTATTTCTATGCGTGATGTAATACGTGCATTGGTTGATATTCAGTATAAACGAAATGATACAGCATTTGCACGTGGTGAATTTCGTGTGCGTGGTGATATTCTTGATTTGTTTCCTTCTCATTCAATGGATAGGGGGTGGAAGATTTCTTTCTGGGGGGATGAAATTGAAGAAATTTGGGAATTTGATGTTTTAACAGGTGCTAAATTAAAAAAACTTAATCGAATTGCTATTTACCCTAATACGCATTATGCAACACCAATGCCAACAGTTATGCAGGCGATTTCTGAAATTCGGTCTGATTTAAAAGAAAGAATAGAATATTTTCATGAAAATATGAAATATATCGAAGAACAAAGATTGCGCGAACGTGTTAATTTTGATATCGAAATGATGGAAAGCACAGGAACATGTCGGGGGGTGGAAAATTATTCACGATATTTATCAGGGCGTGCGCCAGGGCAACCACCACCAACATTGTTTGAGTATCTGCCAAAAGACGCTATTTTATTTATTGACGAAAGTCATGTTACAGTCCCACAAATTGGGGCAATGTCCCGTGGGGATAGGGCACGTAAGGAAACCTTGTCCCAATATGGATTTAGATTACCATCATGTGTTGATAACAGACCATTGACATTTGATGAATGGGATGAATTGCGGCCGCAGACAATATTTGTTTCTGCGACGCCTGCTGAATGGGAATTAAATCAGGCAAATGGTATTGTGTCTGAACAGGTTATTAGACCGACTGGATTATTAGATCCAATATGTGAAATTAGACCAACAGAACATCAGGTTGATGACTTGTTGAATGCAATAAAAAATGTTTCAGGACGTACGTTGGTTACAACACTTACCAAAAAAATGGCGGAACAGTTAACTGATTATCTGAATGAAAATGGAATAAAAGCCAAATATCTGCATAGTGATATAGAAACACTTGAACGTATTGAATTGTTACGTGATTTAAGATTGGGTAAGTTTGATGTTTTGGTTGGTATAAATTTATTGCGCGAAGGTTTGGATGTGCCTGAATGTGAAATGGTCGCGATTATGGATGCTGATAAAGAAGGTTTTTTGCGTTCAACGCGGTCGTTGATTCAAACGATTGGACGTGCCGCGCGTAATGCAAATGGACGTGTGATTTTATATGCAGATAAGATTACTGATTCTATGCGGGCAGCACTGGATGAAACACAGCGGCGTCGTGAAAAACAGATTGCGTATAATACTGTGAATGGAATTGTTCCGAAAACGGTATCCAAGGCTGTGTTTGCTCAGGTTGGAGATATGCAGGAAAAGACTGATTATATGCGTCGTTTTGTATATGATAAATCTGGTGGTGTTATGGATGCAGAATCATTGCGGCGTGAAATAAAAAAGGTATCACAACAAATGCGTGCAGCCGCTGAAGATTTGGAATTTGAACGCGCTGCACAGTTACGTGATTTATTACATAAACTCGAAGATGATTTATTATTAGTGGGGTAAAAAATGAAAGAATTTATTTTAAATGATGTTAATGAAATGCGTACATGGGCAGCTGAATTTGCGTCTGGATTAACCGCCCCGATGGTGGTTGCGTTGCACGGTGATTTGGGTATGGGAAAATCTGAAATTGCACGGACGGTTATTCAAACATTACGTGGGGCTGAAACTGTTGTGCCAAGTCCAACGTTTACAATTGTTCAATCGTATGATGGAATTTCTCATTTTGATTTATATCGTGTTGAAGATTCTTCTGAATTAGCGGAAATTGGATTAGAACATGCAATGCAAAATGATATTACATTAATTGAATGGCCCGAGATTGCGCAGCAAGTATTACCAAGCAATACAATTCATATTTATATAACACAAAATGGGGAAGGGCGAAAATTAGTAATAAAATAATTTGGGAATAGATACTGATAGATTCTTGATAATATTTGTTATACAGTATTTCGTGATGCAGGCAGCGCATTGAAAAAGGCTTTCTAAAGTCCCGACCCCACATCCCTATGGTGCCTTGTTTGCAAAAAAACGCCGGATATATTCCGGTGTTTTTTTTATTTGTCTGATTTAAGCAGGCTGTGCACGGCTAGTGGAAAATCGTGTGATTTGGCAAGATATGAACCACTGACCAATAAATCGGCACCTGCATCCCAACATAACTGTGCGGTTTTGTCAGTTATTCCACCATCAACAGATATGGTGTATTTTAATCCGTATTTTTTACGTGTCGCAGCCAATACGGATATTTTGTGTATAGCCATTGGTTCGAACTGTTGACCAGCTGCACCAGGGGTTACAGACATTACCATTACTTCATCTATATCACGTAATACAGGTTTTAATAATGATACAGGTGATTCTGGATTTAGTGCAATGCCAACGCGGCGACCTGAATTTTTTATTGTTTTTATTGCGTTACGTAGACCCGATGTGTTGGTGGATAATATTATGGTGTCAGCACCCGCAGCAATTGCGTTTTCTGCCCATATTTTTGGACTTTCTGTCATTAGATGTACGTGGAGATGGCTTTTTGTATTGTTGCGAATAGTTTTTAATTCATCGATACTGCCAGAGATTTTATCAACATAAAATCCATCCATTATATCAACGTGTATCATTGATATGTTTGCAGATTTAAATAATGTGTATGTTGCAGGATTGTACATATCAAAACAAAGAGTGCTTGGTAAAATAGGTACAAATTTTAATTTGTTTTTTTGTTTGTGTTTAAATAGTTTTATAAACCAATTAGCACGTTTTGACCATTTATTATGACGTGATATGTATTGTTTTCTGTGTTCAGATTCAGAATTCCATATGTATTCTGATAATGCGCGAACCGTGCCATCAGACGGTAATATTTCAGTTGTTACTGCGAAGGCATTTTCTATAAAATCACGCAATCCTTCAATTTCAGAGCCACCGCCACTAAGTATGATTTTTGTTGGTTTGTATTTTGTAAATGATGGCAGGCAACCGTCTTTGATGTTGCTGATTATTTTAATAATGATGGGTAATGTAACTTCGTTAACGTCGCTGCGTGAAAAATCATATGCTGTATCAGCTGGGGTGAATCTGTCCATTTCCTTGGGGATTAATGATGTAACAGAACGTTTTATTGTGTCTGCTGATTCAGGGGTTATGTTAAATTTATTTATTATTGCATTGGTTATATCGTTACCGCCAAGCTTTATTTTTGTATGCCATATGGGACCGCGGTCTGTCCATATTGATGCGCTGGTGTATTCTGAACCAAAATCAATAAACATGGTGGTTTGTTTATGTGTGCGATAAATCATATTCTGTAAAAATTGTGGGTCAAATACAGCAATTGCTTCAATGTGTGCAGCGCGTAGGCAATTAAATAATTTTTCAAAATCATTACGGTTATAAAATATTGTCCCAAAGACAGACATTAATTGATGGTCGATATGTCCAATTGGGGATATAATATTTCGTGCACATGTTGTGTCATAACGCAATGGTAAAATATGTATCGCAAAATAATTATCAGGTGTTTCGATTTTTGATATTTGGTTGCTGATGTCTGATGCATTTATTTTATGTTCACCGTTCCAAACAGTACTTTTTGCGGTCATTTTAAATTCAGATGCACCAAGGTTTCCTGTTATGTATGCTTTATCAAAATTTGTGTCGATTTGTTTTTCTAGTTCATCTATTACTGATTTTAATGCAAATGCGGTATCAAAACTATCGATGCTGAAAAATGCAGATCTGTCAATATTGGCGTTGCGGACACGGTGTGCAATACCGCGAACACCATATGTGCCAATATCAAGGCATAAAAAAGAAGAATCAAATAAATTCATTTCTTATTTTACCAATATTCGCGCAGAATCGCGCATGTCAACCATTGATAATTTTTTATCAAGTAATTGATGTTTTTTATTTAGTGATATTAGTGTCCCAATGGCAGATATCGGATTGTTTTCAGGTAACATTATACGAATTCCTGAATTTGTATGTATATCCCAACGACGATTTTCAATCCATTCGATATAATCAATTTGGCCAATGAAATTGTGTGCAGCCTTGGTTATTTCTGTTATATCATTTGGTACAGGGCCACGGAAAACAATGCTGGCAATATTTCGTTCGTCTGCAGGTGTATTTACGATTGTTCCATCAGCGGATAAAGGATAGTATTTTTCACCATCTGTCCATAATGCAATCGCCTGATGCAGTGTAACCTTGATGCTGATGTTGCCGTTGGGTAGGCGACGAACAGCAGATTTTTTTATCCATGGGGTGTTAGAAACGCGGGTGTTTATTGTGTCTAAATCAACGGAATATGAACGCGTCCCAGGTGGCAAAGCAATCGCAGCAGATAGTAATGATAGGTTTGCATCACGTTGATCCGCAGATACAGATATGTTGCGTACCATTGATATAGCGTTATGTCCGGTTATTGTCATCACAGTACGGGTGCAAAAATATATTGCCAATGTAATTGCAATTATAAAACACAGCCAAAACCATATCGTTCGTTTCATGTCGAGCATTATACCATAAAATATGTTAATAATCAAAAAGTGTTTTTACATTGCGCGCAATAAATATCCGCGTCTGAACATACATTTTCGGTAATAACCCACAGATTTAGATGTTGTATTACGTGGAACTGACATCAGGCTGCGCTGACCAACGTCGCGATATTCGTTTGATTGAAATGTTACCCACAAACCATCCCAGTCAGGCATAACACCACTTTGGTTCGGGGCCAATAATTTGGCGAGTCTGGATTTTGGTTGGTATGATGGTGTGTTTATGCCAAGGCAAGCCTTGTGATCACGAACAAACTGTTCTGTGGTAACAGCTTCGTTTTCCCAGTTTAATATTGTGGCATCATCAATACTGCCACGATTAACGGATGCACAGGCGGTTAAAACTAAAAAAATTGGTAAAAATTTAATTCTCATGTTTTATATTATAATTTAATTGCCTTTTTGTGGCAATAGTTTTTATAATGTAAAAAACATGGAAAGGACAGAGAGATGGCAATAACCGTTCAAAATTTTATTAAACTGGCTAATTTTTACAATCAAACCGCGATAATGATGTCTGCGATTTGTGTGCAAAAGGGCGGAATTGCACTGGAAAATTATGTTGGAAGATTTTATGCAGCAGATGTACTTGAATACGTGTTGGAATATGGACGCAGGTTAATTGCGATTGATAAAAGTGTTTCTCCAGAAATAAAGGGGCTGATTGATAGAATGGCTGCGCAGTTCGAAAATATGCGTTCGATGGTTACCCCAACACAAAAACCAATACATGAAATGACACTAGAAGAATTTGAAAAAGTTATGAATATATAATATGATATATCAAAGACAAAAGGGAAAGGATATGATTTTCTTAAAAAATATAATGGGTTCGGTCTTGGTTTTTGCTACGTTGGTGGCATGTCAGCAGAAACAACAGATGCCGTTGTATGATAATATTACAGTTGTTGATGAATTGGTTATTGATGAAAATTCTGTGCCTATTTTTCCAAAGAAGGCGGCATTGACAACTGATACTGCGCGTCGTTTTTCAATAGAATTACCAAAACGTTGCGAGGTTGATTGGAATAATCAGACTGTGGTTTCTGTTGTGCCTGCAGAGAAGATAGAGATTGTTCGTTTAGGTGTCGGGGATAAATTGCCTGAATTAAAGGTGTCGGATTATGAATTTAAGGATTTAACTGTTAAAAAGGCACTTGATAAATTGTTGGACGGGACAGATGTTTCAGTGGTAGAAGATGAAGTGTTGTATGAAAAGATTTCTGGTACGATTTCATCTGGTGTGTTATCTGATGCGGTTGAACTGATGACCAAGATGGGACGTGTGTATTATTCTTATGATGAAAATACGGGTGAATTGCATTTAACACATAGGGGAAAATGGTTAATAAAAATGCCGCAAGATGAAACTATAATAATGGCAATGTTGGATGCGATGCATGGGGCAGATATGCGGAACTTGCTGGTTGATTGGCAGGACAAGACAGTTGTGTTTGAAGGTAATTATCAGACCGAACGAGAAGTTGCTAAAATAATCGCTGATATCGCAGGGAAAAAGTATATGTTGGCCTGGGATATCGATGTTTATCGTGTTTATCCACGTACGGATAATCCGATTGTTTGGATGAATTTGTTGCCTGCATTTGGGGAAAAAAATATAAAGATGTCTATCCCTGGGGTTGTGGGACGTGCGCTGGTTGTGGGACCTGAAATTAATACTAAAACATTGCAGGAATTTATGGCGCAACAGGCAAATGTTGTTTTGGTATCCCAAGGGACGTTTGCGATTCCAAATGGTTGGCAATCAAGGTTTGATATTGGTCAATGTGGCAAGGAAGAAAGACTTGAAACAGATTTAGTTATTGGGGCAACTGGAACATATGGTGATTATGCAGGGCGTAAAAAAATAGATGCAAAAATTGTTCTGAGAACAAGTGCAGGTGAATTGTCTTCGTTTAATATACCATCAACAGTTGGGGATAATTATGTAATTGTTGGTATTCCAACGCATTCGTTTGTAACAACACCTGAAACGTTGGTATCACCATTTGCTGAATTGGTGGTATTTATGTCGCCACGTGTGATATCAATTGTCGATGGTCCGGTTGGGCATGATGATAATGCAGAAACGTTGGTTGGTGATGCGTTGCGCGATTTTTTGAATGATTAAAGGTAGTATGATGTTTTCAAAACTGGAACGAAAAGTTGCTTTTAGATATCTTGGTGCGAAAAAACGCGGATTTGGTTCTGTGATTTCGTGGGTGTCGCTGATTGGGATTATGTTGGGTGTTGCAACATTAATAGTTGTCATGTCTGTTATGGGCGGTTTTCATGATACGTTGTTGGGACGTATTGTGGGAATGAATGGGCATGTTGTTGTTTATTACCAAGATGGTGCAATTTCTGATTTTGATTTCTTGATTGAAAAAATGAAACAAAACAAGACAGTTTCAGAACGTGTAAATTCAATTGTGCCAATTGCCGAAGGACAGGTTATGGCAACCGCTAATGGAAATAATACAGGTGCAATGATACGCGGAATTCGTATGAATGATTTGGCTGCAAAAACTAATTCAGGTACACGTATATATGGCAAGGAATTATCACAAATTCAAGATGGTGAATTGGTTGGTGGGGCATCGCTGACCCGCGCCTTAAAGGTTACGATGGGGGATAAAATTTCATTAGTGTCTGCAAATGCTGCGACACCAACGCCATTTGGTTCAATGCCACGAATTATGGCATATCCGGTAATGAGTTCTTTCTTTATGGGTATGTATGAATATGATTCAGGATATATTTTTATGCCGCTTGAAACAGCACAGAAATATTTAAATATTGGAAATGCTGTAACGCATATTGATTTGTTTTTAGATAATCCAGAAGATACAACCGCGGTTGTGGAAAGTTTGGCACGTCTGTTGCCTGATAGTTTTGTTGTGCGTGATTGGCGTGATTTAAACCGTGGTTTTGTTGGGGCGTTACAGGTTGAATCAAATGTTATGTTTTTGATTTTGTTGCTGATTGTAATTGTGGCGGCATTTAATATTGTGTCGTCCTTGGTTATGTTGGTCAAGGACAAGAATAAAGATATTGCAGTTTTACGAACATTTGGCGTTTCGCGTAAGTCAATGATGAAAATATTTATTTTGTCAGGAACATCCATAGGGGTTATTGGTGCGTTCTTTGGTACGATATTAGGGGTGTTGGTTGCGGTTTATATTGAACCAATCAGACAATTTTTTCAGTGG
This sequence comes from Alphaproteobacteria bacterium, assembly GCA_017546085.1. Taxonomy (GTDB): domain Bacteria; phylum Pseudomonadota; class Alphaproteobacteria; order Rs-D84; family Rs-D84; genus Enterousia. The sequence goes on from JAFYXQ010000005.1 coordinate 41,706, forward strand.
TTAACAGGTCGTGATTTGTTCCCAGCAGAATTATATTATTTGTCTGAATTACCGTCAAAATTAATTTGGACAGATGTTTTAGGAATTGCGTTAATTGCGGTATTGTTGGCATTCTTGGCAACGCTTTATCCCGCATGGAAGGCAGCAAATACAGACCCAGTAGAAGTTTTAAGGAATGAATAAGAGAGATTTTTAAATGGCTAATATTTTAAATTCTTTATCAAAAATACAACGTGGCGATATTGTTATGTCTGTTCGCGATATTAAAAAAACATTTGTCGAAGGTGGGCAGCCATTACATATTCTGCGTGGCGGTGGGTTTGATTTGCATCGTGGTGAAATTATTGCGTTGGTTGGACAGTCTGGTTCAGGAAAATCGACTTTGCTACAATGTGTGGGGTTGCTTGACCGGCCAAGCGGTGGCAGTATCGTTGTTGATGGGGCGCCTGTACAGAAAATGGATGAAGATATGCGTACGCAAATCAGACGGAATAAAATTGGATTTGTTTATCAAAAGCATAATTTGTTGTCTGATTTTACGGCGCTTGAAAATGTTATGCTGCCTATGTTGGCAAATGGCATTGCAGAAGATGTGGCGCGTTCGCGTGCGATTAAGTTATTAAAGTCTGCAAATGTTGCGCATCGTGCATCACATTTGCCAGGGGAAATGAGTGGTGGTGAACAACAACGAACCGCGGTTGCACGCGCGTTAGCAAACAATCCAACGATTTTGTTGGCGGATGAACCAACGGGCAGTTTAGATCCACAACATGCCGGCGCGGTGTTTGATTTGTTACTTGATTTAGTTAGAAAAAATAAAATGGCAATGTTGTTTGTTACGCATGATATGAATTTGGCTGCGCGTGCAGATAAAAAGATTACTATTGATAATGGAATTGTGGTATAATATATATCAAATAAAAGGAGGGGGTTATGAAAAAATTAAAACAGGGACATATTGTTCATACACGTGGGCAAAAGGTTGCAGGTTGGATTGCACTGATTATGCTGTTTATTTGCGGAATGATGGTTGGTGTTGCAATTAATAAAAAACAAACGGGAGTAGTTGTGGATTCAGATGTTATTCAGATGTCTGATTTGAATTGCAGTAGAATTGAAGAACAGATGGCAAAATCAAGTACAACCGCTGAAAAATTAGCAGAATTAAAAGATATTTATTCTGAATACTGTGCAGGACGAAAGGTTGAAAAATCAAAGGAACAACCAAAATCAGAACCAGAGAATGTGGAAAACATAAAACCAAAAAGTACATGTGAACGCATAGAAGAAATGTTGTTGATGAGCTTGCCTGCGGTGCACGGTCCTTATAATAATAGAGAATACATAAAGCGTGCACAGATTTATGCGCAAATTTCAGAACGTGGTTGTGCTGAAAATTCACAAAAATATGCAGATATGGCAAAGCAAGAATTAGATGTCGTACGTGCAATACAAGATGATATGTTTTATGAAGAAAGTGAGATAGAAAATATTGTCGAAACGTATAAACGTTTAGAAATGCAAGAGGCCGCAGCGGAAGTTTTTGAAAATATTAAAAAACTGACAGATCCGACAATTGATTTTATTTTACAAATAGAAAAAATTATTAACGAATAGTGAGTAAGCATGAAAAAAATAACATTATTGTTTTGTTTGCTGGGATTGATTGCGGTATTACCTGTTATCGCAGATGAAGAAGCGGTTGTTGCGGAACGAACGACTTGTGCGGATATTAAATCGCAGATTGATGAACTGGGTGGAATAATCGATCCAGATGAAGATGTTCTTGACGAGATTGCACAGCTGAAAAACGATTATCGTCGTAATTGTTCCAAAACCGCGGCAAGGCGTCGTACATCTGCCAAACGTGGGGTGGTTGATGCGCCAGTTGTTATCGAAGAAAATTTTGTAGAGGAAGATGTATCAGAAGAACCATCAGAAACGATTGTTCTTGAACAAGATTTTGTCGAGGTAGCAGAAACAGATATTTCGGAATCTGAACCAAAATTGTCAGATGAAGAAATTTTAGAACAAGAATTGGCGAATTTGGATGCTGGATTGTGTGCGGATGGTACAAAACCAAACAAGTTTGGTTGTTGCACAGATGAAATATTCAAAGATATGGGTAATGCTGTTTTTGCATGTTGTCCAAAGGATGGCGGCAAAGATATGGAATGTTTCCCACCAATTGGGCAGATTTAAATATTACATAGGGGATAGAATATGAAAAAGAAAACAAAGTTTTGTTTTATATTAATTATAACATTTTTTGTCGGTTGTTTAACTGGTGCATTTGTTTGGCATAATCGTAATGTATTTTCGTTTTCGGAATTACCAATGTGTGAAGATGGAAATGAACCAGATAAAAATGGTTGCTGTTTGGGCGAGATTTATACCGACATGAATGATCTTGGGTTTAATTGTTGTCCGGAAGTTGGTGGGGATTGCTTCCCGCCACTGCGTTAAATTAAATATAATAATATATCTGCAATCGGTGCCGGCAATTCATGTAGCGTTAGTACACTACATTGCCGGTACTGTTTGCATCTACATCATTCTATTTAATTTAAAAATAAGATATGTAATGTATCTACAATCGGTGCGGTAATTCATGTAGCGTCAGTACACTACATTTCCGGCACTGTTTGCATCTACATCATTTTATTTAATTTAAAACAATGCGGATAATGTATTTGCAATTGTGCGGTAATTAATTTAAAAGCAAATCAGGAATCTTGTGTAATATCAAGTACACTGCGATTCCTGATTTATGTTTATACCATAAATGGTAGGTTTTCAAGATTACCTTCGGCGACACGAACATTTA
>JAFYXQ010000034.1 GCA_017546085.1 Alphaproteobacteria bacterium
CAGAATTATATTGTTTTAATAATTTAATTGCCCGCAAAGCAGATTCTATTTCAATATTTTTATTATCCATAACAAAACCCTTTGTGAATATTATATCATAAAAATTCGTAAATGTACAAAATGCTGGAGGTTTTTGATACCCAACTTACGAACTCACGAAAATATTAGAAAACAAACAAAAAAACCGCAAAAATGCGGTTTTATCTATTTTGGCAGCCCCAACATCGCGCCTTGATATACAATAACCAAACCTAGACGCAAAAACTCTATTAAACATATCCGTTTTTGCAGGTTTGCTAATTATCTATCTGCGTATTCGCCATGCGTGCCTGTGGGCATTGCCCACGAAAACTGCGTTTTCATATGGTGCATGCACACCAATAACGGCACTCTGGCGCATCCGGTTGGGGCGCTTTGGGCAAAATTAAAACCGACCACAAGGGTCGGTTGTAATTTTGGCAGCCCCAACCGGATTCGAACCGGTGTTCTCGCCTTGAAAGGGCGGTGTCCTAGGCCTCTAGACGATGGGGCCAAAACTGCCAAGGTTCATTTAAACACCGCCGAATTATACATGCCTTTTTAACAAAAGTCAAGTACTATAAAACGATTTTGTTTGCTTTATTTTGATTCTGTTGTTTCTGTCGGCTGTTCAGGCAATGTTTCGACCTGGGTAAAGACAATTTCTTTGCCGTCTTGACCGATAAATGTCAATTTACCATCTGTCAATTCGTATTCAACAACCGTTGGCATAAATTGAAAGTATTCTTGTTCTGTTTCCATTGCTTCGGGTTCCCCCATCATCATTGTTGATGCGAAGCCTTCGAATTTAATGTTGTCGCCATCTGCAGTATATCCGCCGTTATACATGTTTACAACGCGTCCATAAACACGCATTTCGTTTGGGTCAAACGACAGTGTAATGTCGGCCCCTGGTTGTGCAGATACAAAATTTGCGCCCTTTAACATTGCTGGGTTTTGTTCGCTTTCGCCACATGCCGCAAGTGCCAATGCGCATACGCCTGATAAGATTAGTTTTTTCATATTTATCTCCTTTCGTTAAAACTGTAAAAACATTATAAACACAAAAAAATAAATAATAAACAAGAAAAAACACCGCATATAAATTGCTTTTATCTATTGCAGGACATTTGTTTACATGTTATATTTTATCCTGTCCAATAGAAATAACAAACAAAGGATTTATTAATGTTATTAAAAGGAAAAAAGATTTTAATCACAGGTGTTGCCAACGATTGGTCTATGGCGTGGGCAATCGCCAAACGCGCGGCAGAGCAGGGGGCCGAAATCGCAATGCCATATGCGATGCCTGCGTTGGAAAAGCGTGTTCGTCCATTGGCAGAATCGATTGGTGCAAAATTTGTTCAGGAATGTAACGTACAAAATGACGAACAAATGGATGCGCTGTTTGGTGCGATTGAACGCGAATGGGGGCATCTTGATGGGGTTTTGCATGCGATTGCTTTCTCGGACAAGAACGAATTAACAGGACGTTATGCGGACACATCGCGCGATAATTTCAAGAACACAATGGACATTTCTGTTTATTCGTTGGTTGATATAACACGTCGCGCATCTAAATTAATGACAGACGGGGGCAGTATTATAACCTTGACATATTATGGTGGTGAAAAGTCTGTTCCAAATTATAATGTAATGGGTGTTGCAAAATCTGCATTGGATAGCAGTGTTCGTTATTTGGCATCTGACCTTGGTGCGGATGGAATTCGTGTTAACGCAATTAGTGCAGGCCCAATTATGACATTGGCATCCAGCGGTGTTGGTGGGTTCAAGGCAATGTTGCGTCTGAACGCAGATACAACCCCATTGCGTCGTAATATGACCTTAGATGACGTTAGTGGCGCTGCCCTGTATTTGTTCAGCGATTTATCCAGCGGCGTAACCGGCGAAATCCATCACGTAGATTGTGGTTATTCTACGACTGGTATGTTACCAAATCACTTAAAGGATATTTTATTGCGTGGTTTGGATAATGAATAAATTCAGTCCCCCAAATGGGGGATTTTTTTTGACATATATATTTTGCTAAATTATTATCTATGTCATGGAAAAATATTTTGATTCACATTGTCATTTATCAACAAAAAATGTTCCGAATTTAAAGGTTGGTGCAATATATAATGCTGCACATTTTTCAGATTGGGATAATATAATCAGGCTAAGCGAATCTGCAGAAAATTTATATGGCGCGATCGGTGTACATCCATGGTATGTATCAGATTTGCCAAACAATTGGTTTGAATTATTAAAAAATAAATTAACAGAAAATCAAAAATTAATGGTTGGTGAAATCGGACTGGATAAACATCACGATAACATGGATTTGCAAATTGATATTTTTGCGAAACAGTTATTATTGGCACATGAACTTAATCGTCCTGTGCAATTGCATTGTGTTGGTGCATGGGAAAAAATGCTTGCTATATTAAAGATGTATCGGAACAAATTGCCGTCATTTATTATTGCGCATGAATATTCTGGTCCGCTTGAAATAATGCAAAGATTGATATCAGAATATAATTTTTTCTTTTCTTATGGACCGCGCAATTTGCGAAATCCGCTACGAATTTTGGCAACCCCGATGGGGCGGATTTTATCTGAAACAGATGGCGATAATCCAGATGGGGTTATTTCAGTTGTTGAACAAATGGCAGAAATATTGAATATTGCGCCAAAAAAAATGGCTGATATAATATACAAAAATACGATGGGGATTTTAAGACATGATCAGACTGCATAGAACACGCTTGCTATTCGGGGACAATGGGATTGAAAAATTAAAAAAATCAACGGTGATGGTCGTTGGTTGTGGTGCGGTTGGTTCTTTCGCAATAGAAGCTCTTGCCCGCACAGGTATTGGAAATTTAATAATTATCGATTTTGATAGTGTCGAAGAATCAAATATTAATCGTCAGTTATTCGCAACAGAATCTACAACCGGTATTTCAAAGGTTGGTGTTGCGGCAACGCGTATTCGTGATATCAATCCAGATATTAATGTTACAGCGTTAAATATGTTTTTTGATGAAAATAGCAATCTTGAAGTCATACCCGATTATATTATTGATGCGATTGATACCGTTGAATCAAAAATCGCGTTATATAAATGGGCGCATAAAAAAAATATTCCATTGATATCGAGCATGGGCGCCGCATCAAAAACAGATATTTCAAAAATAAAAATAGCGCGATTGTCCAAGACGTCAGTTTGCCCATTGGCATCCCGTATACGACGCATGGTACGCGATTGTGAATTGCCTGATATTTTATGTGTGTATTCAGACGAAGTGCCTGCACCAGTGGTTGGACATGCAAAAAATCTGGGGTCTATAATAACTGTAACAGGTACATTTGGGTTAATGTTAGCCAATTGGGTAATTAGGGAAATTATTCAGTAGATTTATCTTTGACATTGTTCGCTGATTTGTTGTAAATTTATAACAAAAGATTTAATAACAGGGGGGACAGTGAAATACCTATTTCAATTTTGCGTATTAATGATATTTGTGCTGCTGGGCGAATTGTTATCCTACCTAATTCCATTTCCAATCGCAGGCAGCATTTATGGCTTGGTTTTATTATTCTTAGCGTTAGTATTTGGAATTGTAAAATTATCCTGGGTCGAAGGTATTGCAGATTGGTTCCATAGTGTTATGGGCTTGTTCTTTATTGCACCTGCGGTTGCGGTAATTGATATCTGGGCGGATATATCAGATATTTGGTGGATACTGGTATTGTTGTTGGTTGTTGCATATATGGTTACAATGATAACAACCGGCATAACCGCAGATGCATTAATTAATAAATCAGAATCCCGTCCAAAAAATCGCAGCAATGGGGGTAAAAAATGATGGAATTTTTATCAAACATTCCATATTTTGGTTTTACACTGACGATTGCGATGTTTTGTTTAGGGGTGTTGATAAATCGTCGTTGGGCATTTGCATTTACGACACCTCTTTTTTTAGGGACTGTATTTGTAATATTGATTTTAGTGTCTGCAAACATTTCTTATTCAGACTATAACAGCAGTGCCCAGTATTTAACATATTTATTAGTCCCATTAACGGTATCGTTTGCGGTCCCGATGTATCGTCAATTGCCATTGTTGCGCAGACATGCGATTCCCATATTACTTGCAGTATTAATCGGGGTTGTTTGTTCTGTTTTGTCGGTATGTTTGATATGTATCTTTTTTGGTTTGGGGGACGTTATTGCGCGTTCGTTGGTATCTATTTCTGTAACAACCGCAATTGCGATTGGCATAACAGAAAAATTGGGGGGCATTGTTGCGTTGACTGTGTCCGCTGTAATTATAACAGGGCTACTTGGCGCGTCGGTCAGCGATATTGTTTGCCGAAAACTTGGTTTGCGCAGTGCGATTTCACGTGGTTTGGCAATTGGTAATGCCGCACATGCAGCAGGCACGACCAAGGCAATGCAGATGGGGCCCGTCGAAGGGGCGTTAAGCAGCCTAGCGATAGTTTTGTCAGGCTTGTTTACGGCAATTCTGGCGCCAATTGCTATAATGTATTTGTTCTAATAAAAAAAGGGGGAAAATAGAATGAAAATAACAAACAAATTAAAATCCTTACCTGGTGTTTGGTTATCTGTTTTGGCATTGGGTGTGGCTCTTGGTGGATATTTTGTAGGGGATGGGATTTATCGTGCATTATCTGCGCGCACTGTAACTGTCAAGGGGCTTGCAGAACGCGATGTTGTTGCGGATACTGCGGTATGGAACATAAAAATAAATGGTGTTGGTGGCGATTTGTCTGAACTGCAGAAACGCATTGATGACAATATTGAACAAATTCATCTGTTTTTAATAGGCGCAGGCTTCTCGGAATCTGATATTCAAAATTTACGCGTTCAGGTTCGTGATAAATTTGCGGGCTATTCGGATTCAGAACGTCAGGATCAAAAAAACGATGGTCGTTATGTAATTGATACCGGTGTAATGGTGCGTTCAAATAATGTGCAGTTGGTGGATAGGGTATCGCGTCAAATGGGTGAATTGGTACGTCGTGGTATAACGGTTACCGAAGATTATGCAGGCCCCATATATATATTTAATGGCCTGAACGACATCAAAATATCAATGATAGAGCAGGCGACCAAAAACGCCACCGCTGCGGGTGAACAATTTGCCAAGGACGCCGATGCACGTCTTGGGAAAATCAAAAGTGCAAATCAGGGGGTGTTCAGTATCGAATCTCGTGATCCAACAGACACTTGGTCATCAAACGAACGTCAGGCAATAAACAAGAAAGTACGTGTTGTTGCCACGATAACATTTTATTTAAAATAATAACTTCAAAAACATAATAAAAATTGCCCCGTTTTGGGGCGATTTTTATCCATTAATAATTTCAAGAATTTTCATTGGGACATCTGCGATTGCGACGCGTTCCTGTTCCATTGTGTCGCGATGGCGTAATGTAACGGTATTATCTTCCATTGTTTGATGGTCAACCGTTATACACACAGGTGTTCCTATTTCATCATGTCTGCGATAATTCTTACCAATATTACCAGAATTTTCGAGTTCGATGCGCCCAATACCCATTTTGCGCAAATCTTTTACAATATTATTTGAAATATCCAATAATTCAGGAACATTGCGCGCCAATGGGATAACAGCTGCCTTCACTGGTGCCAGGGCAGGTTTTAATTTCAAGACAGTACGACTTTTTCCATCACCCAAATCTTCTTCGTTATAGGCTTCTATCATAACCGCCAACATTGCGCGATTAACGCCCATGGCGGTTTCAATTACATATGGGATAAAGTTTTGACCACTTTGTGGATCGCTGTATGATAATTTTGTTGTGCTATCTTTGTTTTCGATAACGTTTGCATTGATTTTGAAATCATTCTGCGCCTTGGTGTGTGAACCTAAATCAAAATCCTGACGGTTATGAATGCCTTCTACTTCATCAAAGCCGTCTGGGAATTCATATTCAATATCATATGCAGCCTTGGCATAATGCGCCAGTTTTTCATGTGGTGCAAAACGCAATTTTTCTGCAGGAATCCCCAATGCATTTATCCACCACGACAAACGTTCATCCATCCACATTTTATGGAACATTTCATCATCTGCTGGGTTAACAAAATATTGCATCTCAGCCTGTTCAAATTCACGCATACGGAATACAAAACCGCGTGGTGAAATTTCATTGCGGAATGCCTTGCCGATTTGTGCAATACCAAAAGGTAACTTATGTGGTTTTGCGTCTAAAACGTTTTTAAAATTAGTATATGTTGTTGTTGCTGTTTCAGGTCGTAAATATGCGTTAATTGCACCATCTGCTGTTGCACCAATGGATAGCCCCATCATTAATTGATATGCGCGTGGCTCAGAAATTTCTGTGCTGCCACAGTTATCACATTTTGATTGGTCTTTCATCTTGTCCTGACGCATGCGTGCACCACATTTTTTACACTCTACCAATGGATCTGAAAATCCAGCTTCATGTCCAGAATACTTCCACAATAATCTATTTGTGATTAATGCCGCATCCAATCCTTCGATATCATCGCGCGAATAAATCATGGCATTCCACCATGCGTTACGAATATTTTTCATTAATTCGACGCCATATGGACCATAATCATATGTTCCGCCCAAACCGCCGTATATTTCAGAACCTGTAAAAATAAATCCGCGACGTTTGCATAATGCAACGATATCATTAACTGTTTTTGCTGGCATAATTTCAATCCTTAAATTTGTAACCGAATATATATTATACTGAAATTATTTATTTACAATAAAAAAATCCCCGATTGGGGACTTTTATTTACATATCAGGCGCAATCGCACTAACGGGACATATTGATGCACATGTTCCGCATGAAATACATTTTGTTTTGTCAATGATGCATTTACCATCGCCGTCAATTGAAATAGCAGCCACAGGACACATCCCCATACAGGAATGGCAGCCAATGCATTTTGCTTTGTCTATTTTATAAGCCATTTTTACACCCCTTTTTATATTATTAGTTATAATTATTCACGATTAAACAAACTTAACAGATATTGGAACATTGCGATGAATGAAATATACAGATGCAACGCGCCTAAAACCGCCAATTGATTTTTCTGTGTGCCATCACCAATTACCGCATATGCACGTTTAAGATTTTGCATATCATACGCAGTAAACAAGGCAAATACCAATACGCCGATAAAGCAAACAATTGTTCCAAATGTTCCCCCCATTATCGCAGGCCATATAAATGACAGTATTCCAATAATAATTAAACCAATCATTCCCATCATCAAGAATATACCCAAGAACGATAGGTCCTTGACTGTTTTATACCCAAACAATGCCATACAAGCAAACATTAATGCCGCAACAATGAACGCTAATAATATGGACGCAGGATTAATCGACAACGCGGCCGCAATTAACGGCGTCATTGTTACACCGATTAAAACTGCATACAGGAACAGCAACCCTGCCGCGGTTGTTGGTTTCATATGGAAAACACGAACCTGTGCCCAAATGGACAGTGCTAAACCACCAAACAGTAATACATAATATAGACCAGACATACCACCGGTATGAAAATTTATCAGATACTGTAAACCGCCACCCCAAATGGTCATATATGCGGCAACAGCAGTTACACCAACCGCGCCAAACATCAACGCAAAAATACGCTTAAGATACAATTCAATGCCGCCACCCACAGTGCGTGCAGCAACGTCCCTGACAGCTGATTTTTTAGATATCATGTAAGTTTCTCCTTGTTATTCAAGTCAATATATAATACAATAATACACATATTTCAAGACAAAAGGATTCCAAAATGGCTGAAAAGAATAATATTAATCAGGATATGGTTTATGCGCAAAGAAATAACGCATTACGCGCACGTGAAGATTTGGCAAGAAAATATTTAAAGGCGATAAACGAATTGGAAAAATATAAAACGTCAAAAAACATAGATCCTGTTAAATTAAAAAAGTACGAAGAGATTGTAGAAAATCTTTCCAAATATGCGCCAAAGGAAAAGTAAAGATTTTTTATAATGGCGATAATAATCGACCCAATTTCACCGGTTGCATTTTCGGTCTTTGGTTTGGATGTACGCTGGTATGCGCTGGCGTACATTGCTGCGTTTGTATGTGGGTATTTCATATTTAGAAATCTTATGCGCGCCCCGAACAGCCGCGTTCAATTATCAAAATCAGGTTTGGACGATTTGTTGACAGCGGTTATATTCGGCGTAATCATCGGGGGCAGGTTGGGTTACGTCCTGTTTTATAATCTTGGATATTTTTTATCACATCCGTTGGAAATATTTGCGGTTTGGCACGGTGGTATGAGTTTTCATGGCGGATTACTGGGGGTAATTGCGGCAATTTTTTTATTTTCACGAAAACAGAAACAAAATCCGTGGTCAATATTAGATTTGATGGCGGTTGTTGCGCCAATCGGATTGTTTTTTGGCCGTATTGCGAATTTTATTAATCGCGAGGTTATGGGCCGTCCTACCGACGTTCCATGGGCGGTTGTGTTTAATGGCGATACAACGATTCCGCGTCATCCCAGCCCATTGTACGAGGCCGCAACAGAAGGTCTTCTGCTGTTCATCATAATGTACGCATTATACAGATGTTCAAACCTGCGTAATCGACCGGGTGCTCTTTCAGGAATTATGGGTATGGGTTATGCAGTATTTCGTATAGTATGTGAAAATTTCCGTGCGCCGGATACACACATTGGATTTTTACTTGGCGATTGGCTAACCATGGGAACATTGCTTTCAGGAATAATGTTCATCACAGGATTATTAATATTTATTTATTCTATAAAGAAGAAATAACAAACATTGTTCACGGCAAATACATAGCAAAAAAAAGAGCAACACTGCCGATATCAAAATTTAATATCGGCAATTCAATAGCCACTAATCCCGCCGAAAATAAAATTTACATCCATCCAAATAGAGGTATATAGAGTCCGAACTGGGCGAATAAAATTTTTCTGTCGTGTCTGTATCTTTTTTTACTAGAAATTCTTGAGAGTTCTCGTCTTTATCATAACCACCAATGACAATATTCGAACTATTGATTTCAACGGAAGCATTTTGATAATAACGCTGCGCTATACCTTCACAATCAGCGGTTATGCGATCTACATATTCAAATCGATCAAAAGACCATTTGCCACAGAACTCGCAAGATTTGCTGTCTGTGGTAACACAGCCTGTCAAAAGCACACAAAATAAAACTATCTTTTTCATACAATGCAGTATAAATGATATGACTATAAAAATCAATAAATCCCCACATCATATAAATTCCATTCGTTTTGCCTGCGGTTAATTAAACCGTTTGATACTTTTCCCTGGGTTCGATTCCATGCTTTCCATGCAGACTCCAAATTCGGATAGATAGAACTATGAAAATTTGGATTGTTTATATATTTTACAACTGTTGAATTCTTGAAAGCACTTGCACCAATATTATATGCCAAAGACACCAATGCATCGTATTGGTTTTGTGTTAAATTGGCTGTGATATTATTTTGAACCGTACGTTCTGCTACGGCAATATCAGACCGTAATAATGCAATTGCCTGCTGTTCCGTTAAACCAGCACTAAAATCTTCACCCGGCTTTACCAAATGCCCATAACCGATTGTTGCCCCCTGTGGTAAAGGCTCATTATGATTTACGGGTTTTCGCGTAGCGTCATCATATACAACATGATTACCATACTTATCTAACACTTTGTCTTCCTTGTATTTCAACCATTCTATACCTTTATCACTCATTTTCATATCAGTTACCTCGTTTTTATCTGTTCTATTCTCTGCCTTGTAATCTTTCTTAGCGATTGTTTTGCCGTTTTTGTCCAGCGTTTCTTCGGTAATACTGCATTTTTTTCTCCATAAAAAAATACCCGTGCATGCGGGCAATAAAAAAACGGCATAATGCCGTTCACTCAATAAACATATTGTATCATAAAACACGCAAAAAATCAATAAAAAACATTGCTATTTGATGCTTGAATGTCTATTCTTATATTGTAATGACAAAGGTATTCACGATTGGTTTCAGCGGAAAAAAGCCGGAAGTATTTCTGGAAATTTTAGATGCCGCGCGAATAAGTTGTGTGTGGGATATTCGCCTGTGGCGGGTCAGCAAATATGTTCCGTATTACAGCGGTGATAACCTGGCATCAGTTCTTGGTGAAAGATATGAGTATCATCCAGAATTTGCACCGACATTTGAAATGTTGACATCGTTCAAAGACAAACAAATGGCATGGTCAGATGC
>JAFYXQ010000035.1 GCA_017546085.1 Alphaproteobacteria bacterium
GTCTGGGGCATAAAAACTTAGATTATGTTGAAAATGCTAAAATGGTACTATCTTCACAGCAGGACTATGAAATAGTTTTAGACTTTTTAGCAGATGCTCCGATGGTCAAAACTAATCGTTCCGTTTTTGAGGATTCTATCAAGTCCGATATGGCCAAAATTGAAAAGTCTGTTCAAGAGTGCATCGCCCAGGCAGGCATAAAAAACACAGATATCGAATTAGTTATTTTAACGGGTGGTTCAACCGAAATTCCATATGTAAGTCGTGTTATGCAGTCTTATTTCCCAAATGCAGAATTGTCATCAGCAAACAAAATGGCCAGTGTAGGTTTAGGCTTGGCATACGATGCGATGCGTCGATTTGCCGAACCACAACATACGAAATAAAAAATCCTTGTAAATTCCCTGTAAAATTAGAATTTGTATGCGGTGGTTCGTGATAAAATCATACCTCGCTAGAAATAGTCAAACGCCCCATTGTGGGCGTTTTATTTTTATTTATTTTGCTGCTGTTGTGTCATATCGGCTTGAAATCAGGATAATAACTATAAAAATGTAATCCGTCTATCAGAACAAACAAAGGGGTATTTTAATGGTATATGGATATATTAGGGTCAGTACAGATCATCAAGACTGTAAAAATCAAAAGCTGGGGATAGAAGCCAAGGCGGCAACCCTGGGGCTAACAATCGATAAATACATAGAGGATACCGGTGTGTCCGGCACCAAGGAACCGGATGAGCGGGCCTTGGGCGGTTGTTTGCGGCGACTGCATTCAGGTGATGTCATAATTTGCAGCGAACTGTCCCGCTTGGGACGTAAATTATTTATGGTTATGCGCATTCTGGAACAGTGTATGCAGGTTGGTGCAAAATTGTACACGGTTAAGGATGGATATGAATTGGGTGATAATATTCAATCCAAAGTGCTGGCGTTTGCGTTTGGTTTATCGGCGGAAATAGAACGGGATTTAATAAGTCAACGCACGCGTGAAGCATTGGCAAATCTGCGCGCTCGTGGGATAAAGTTGGGGCGCGTGCTAGGGTCGCGGAATTCAAAGCATATAATAGATGGTCATGAACGTAGTATTTTAGATATGTATGCCATGGGGGTTCCAAAACGTAAAATAGCACGCAAATTACATGTCAGTCCACCAACCATATCACGATACCTCGCAGCAGCGCGTGAGATCGCATAATTTCCCTTACATCTAGATGTGAAAATATTTGTTGCGTGAATAAAAAATGGATCTATAATACAAACTATATAAACACAACCAAGGGATGCCCCATTGAGAATATAATATTATAATTTTTAATTTTTATCGCACATAAATCATGTGCTGGTTTCATTATAATATTATGGGGGCTTGTATGGCTATAATTTCTTTATCAAAAGTTTCTTTTGATTATGACGCGAATAATAACTTGTTGGACGATATTTCTGTCGTGTTTAACGATACTGATATAGTTGCGATTGTTGGTGATAATGGTTCTGGCAAAAGCACATTGTTAAAACTTATTAGCGGCGAAATATTGCCCAGTTCTGGCACGATTACACGTAACGCAACAATTGCGTATTTGCATCAGTTAAATTCACACAATGGTGTCAGTGGCGGTCAACGTCAGTTAGTGGAATTATCACGCGTATTTGATACGCATGCAGATATTTTACTGCTTGACGAACCGACGAATAATCTAGACGCAAATGCACGAAGCGTTTTCTTTGAAAAATTGTTCCGATATCACGGTGGTGCGATAGTTGTGTCGCACGATAGGGATTTGTTACGTCGCGTATCAAAAATAATTGAATTGCGTAACGGGCGCTTAAGTGTTTATGGTGGCAATTATGATTTTTATATATCTATTCGTGATGGATTGCGTGAAAGTATAGAAACTAAATACATAGATACACAAAAACGCATTGCACGATTGAATCGTACTATGCTTGTTGCACAAAGTACGCGTCAACATCATGATGCGAAACAGCGCAAAGATATCTCAAACAGCGCGGCGGGATCGAAAATGGCAGCAAATGCCCTGCGTGGGAAAAGCCAAGAAACAGAATCCAAACGTCGTAATCTGATCAAGAGGAAAATATCAGAACAAATCGAATTACAAAAATCGTTATCAAGCGAATTACGCACGGAACAAATAAAAATACCGTTGCCAAACAAATCGTTTTATCCGCGCGAATTGGTTAGAATTGAAAATATGGGCTTTGCATACGGGGACAAGAAAATATTTGAAAACTTTGATTTGAATATTTTCGGTACAGAACGTATTTTATTATCAGGTGATAATGGTTCAGGCAAAAGCACATTGTTAAAACTTATTAGCGGCGAAATGTTGCCTACTTCAGGTACGGTAAAAACATTCGGAAAAATAACGTATCTGAATCAGGATTTATCTGTCTTAGATACGAAAAAAACAATAGTTGATAATATTACGGAATTTGCTGGTGTTTTGCAGCATGATGCGCATGCGATTGCAGCGAATTTTGGATTCCGTGGCGACGCTGGACGAAAACGTGTTTCTATGCTGTCGGGTGGGGAATTATTACGTGCAACATTGGCGGTTGTATTTTGTTCAAAAAATCAGCCTGATTTACTATTGCTTGATGAACCTACAAATAATTTAGATATAACCAGCACAGAAATATTAGAAAATGTTCTTAATCAATATAGTGGTGCGATAGTTTTGGTGTCGCATGATGTGGAATTTGTATCAAATTTAAACATGAAAAAACATCTAAAATTATAAAGTGGGGGGCAGGGCTTGTTAATTGATAAAAAATATGATAAAATATAAAACATGAAAAAAACATATTTTATTTTAAGTCTAATAACGATTGCCTTGGCGGGCTGTCAACGCGGTCAATCCGAAGCGATGTCGGATTTAGGGTATTACGAAACTGACACTTGTCTTGATTCAAATTGTCAGATTATACGTTATGATACGCCAAACGGAAATGATCTGCTTTTGGAAACACCACGTCATATTATTCAGATTGATGCACAACCAAATGTTCGTTATTCATATCGTGTTTGGGCTGGTGAAAAAACGACATCGGATGATGCGGATTTGATTGTCGAAGATGGCAATGCGATGATACTTGTCGAAGAATAAAAAAGATGCCCGATTGGGCATTTTTTTATTATCACTTTTTGTTGTTAAAAAATTTTAAAACATCGTTTTGCAGGTAATTGTATTCGGAATCGGACGCAGCGCTTGAGTATAGAACAATCTGCAAAGGTTTTAAAAAACAATGTTTATATCTTTCTTTAATGTTGTGAATTAATTCTGTGTTTATACTATTTATTTTCTTTGTTTTGTCGATTATTAAAACGGGTGTTTTTTTACAAATTTCTGCCCCGACATTAAAGCGGTTTTGAAACAAAGATGCAATTTTATTTTTTAATCTCATTTGACTTTGTATTATACATGTTCCACTACAATTTGGAACATTTTGGATAATGTTTTTTGCTGTACAGATTGAATTGTTATTCGCAATTAAAAATATTGGCAGATAAAATTTATGTTTTAAAAAATTAAAAATTTCTATTTCTTGATTCAGGTTTAAATTGGCATCTTTTATATCTTGATATTTGCCAAAAACAATATATCCATTCTTGTTTAAAAATTGTGCTAATTTATCATATTGTGATAATTTTTCATAATTATCACGAATGATTTGAACAACGCCCACAGGTTTTTCAACATTGTTCCAAATATAACAATTCATAGGTGTGTTTTGTGAATAAAAAATATATTGTTTCATAAAAAAATCCCATCGTTCTATATGGGAAATTATACGCTTTTATTTTTTATATTAACATAGGCATCTATTCGGATTTTTTGCAAACGGCATTAATTCCAGCAACGCGTCCACTTGACCATGCCCACTGCAGGTTAAAACCACCCAAATCGCCGGCAATATCCATAACTTCGCCGGCAAAAAATAGACCTGAACATATCTTGGATTCCATTGTTTTGGATGATATATCGTTGACGTCAACACCGCCACGTACGACTTCTGCGCTTTGCATCCCGTGCAGTTTGATTTTGTCGGATGACACATAGTAATGGTTGACATTTTGTGCGATTTCTTGCAGCGTTTTATCTTTTATATCAGCGATATTGTTAATATTGTTCTGTGCAATCGATTTTGCGATACGTGTCGGCAACAATTCGGATAACACGGTCGATAGATTCTTGCGACCATTTGTCTGCTTTGCATTACGCAGGTATTCATATAGGTTTATGTCGGGTAACATATTAATTTCAAACCCATTGTCTAAATTATACAGGCTTGCGCGGTATGCGGCGGGGCCACCAATTCCAAAATGTGTAAACAACAAGTCGTCAGAAATAATATTTTTACCTATTTTAATTTTTACCGGTATTGAAATTCCTGCTAGTTCTGAATTTGCATCGCGTATAGCAATTGCGCACAGTGCAGGACGTAGTGGTATAATTTTATGTCCAAATTGTTTTGCAATTTTTTGTCCTGCATCAGACACGCCCAATACGGGAAAAGATGTGCCGCCTGTTGCGATAATAAGCGCATCGGCAATAAATTGTCTGTTGATAATAAATTGATTGTCCGTTTTTTCAATAGATGTAATATTTGCGTTGTAAAAAATATCTGCACCGCGTGCATCATTTAACAGCGCGTCAACAACTTTCCCTGCGCCGTCTGCACAGAAATATCGTCCAGGTGTTTTTTGTATTAATTTGATTTTATTTTTGTATGCCCAATCTAAAATATTCTGGGGTGAAACCTGTGTCAGTGCACTGTGAACAAATTGTGGATTTTTACCGAAGTATCGCTGATAATTAGCAGAAGTATTTGTGATGTTACACCGTCCGCCACCAGATGCCATGACTTTACGCGCAGGGGTCGCGCCCATTTCAAGGATTAACACCTTACCACCATGGGTGCAAATTTGTCCCGCTGCACTTAAACCTGCTGCGCCTGCGCCGATAATTATAACATCATAATTTTCCATACATGCAATTTTATCAGAAAAAACAAAAAAATCCATCCAAATGGATGGATTTAAATCCTTGGTGGGTTAGGTAGGACTTGAACCCACGACCAAAGCGTTATGAGCGCTCCGCTCTAACCAACTGAGCTACTAACCCACGGCGTCTATTATATATAAAATATAAAATCATGCAAGATAAAAAATTATTTAATTTTAATTTATTTTTATTTGTGTCATCATTCAAGCTATGAACAATATAAAAACAATTTTGAATGCGACACAATTGGCTGCATTTGATGCCATAGAACGCACAAATTCCAATCTATTGATATTGGGACCGGCTGGTACAGGTAAGTCAACATTTGTTAATTATCTAAAGTCCGCATCCAACAAGCGGATTGTGTGCGCATGTCCAACGGCGGTATCGGCGCTGAACGTTGGTGGACAAACAATTCATTCGCTGTTTCAGATTCAGCCGCGTGATTTTATAATGCCTGAATTGTTAAAACTAAAGGCCAAACCACGAAATATTTTGGCCGCCACAGACGTGCTAATTATTGATGAGATATCAATGGTATCGCCTGATTTATTAGATGCGATTGATATATTGGCACGCTATGCCCGTCGCAACAATGAACCGTTTGGCGGAATTCAGGTTGTTGCAATTGGGGATTTGTTTCAGTTGCCACCGGTTATAACGCGTGATGCGATGGGGTATTACGAAACGGAATATGGGCATCCAAACGCGTATTTCTTTGACAGTAATGTTTATAAGCGTGCAAACTTTATAAAATATAATTTTGATTTTGTATATCGTCAAAATGATTTGCCGTTATTGGAAAATTTGGTCAGGTTACGCAACAACGAAACGAATGCGCTTGAATTTTTTAATTCCTGTAAAATTATGGACGCGGAACGTCGTGAAAACGCGGTTATAATTACACCATTTCGTGCAGTAGCAGAACAAATTAACGCAACCCGTTTGAATCAGATAAACGAAACGCCGGTTCAATATAATGGTGTTTTATCTGGCACTTTTTCAGAACGTGATACGCCGGCCCCCTTGGAATTAACATTAAAGGTTGGCGCATTGGTTGTTTTTGTAAAAAATGGTGACAAATGGCATAATGGTTCGATGGGAATTGTTCGTGCAATGTCCGCACGTGATATAACAGTTCAGTTGTTATCAGATAATCGCGAAATTGTTTCTGTAAAGCCAGAAAAATGGCAGAAGATAGAATATAGCCGTGACGAAAACGACAGATTAATAGAAAACGAAGTTGGATCGTTTAAGCAGTTTCCGTTAAACCTTGGTTATGCCATGACGATACACAAGGCACAGGGCAAAACACTTGATTCTGTTGTGATTGATGTTTCACGTGGATGTTTTGCGCATGGTCAGACATATGTTGCATTGTCGCGCACACGTCGTGCATCTGATATGCATATATCTGCGCCACTACGTGCGCGTGATGTTATTTTTGATAAACGTGTTTTGGATTTTGTAAACGAATTATAAATCTTTTTTCATCATAATGGCATCAATTCCATCATAATATTTTGGTCGAATCCCAATTTCGTTATATCCGTTGTTTTTATATAATTGACGTGCGGGCAGGTTGTCTTCTGCGACTTCCAAGAAAATGCTTTTTATGCCATTTTTTTTCAATTCATTTTCCATAATCCCTAACATAGCGGCTGCAATACCTGCGCGTCTTGCATCGGGTGCAACACCAATAGAAATAATTTCTGCTTCATCGGCAACTGTACGCCAAACAATAAAACCATTTTGGCTGGCGATAATTTCGCATCCAGATTTTTTCAAATCCGCAAAATCATCCGCAGTCCACGGTTTGTGTGGAAAACATTTTGCGTGAAGATCTGCCAGATTATTTAACATTTTATTTCTTATTTTCTTCTGCATAACTTGGGCGCAAATACATTGGTACGGCGGGGGCTGTGTCGCCACTTGCGATTTTTTGTTTTACAATATCGGTACCCAATTTCAAATCAAAGGGTTTATGTCCAACGGTACGCGGCCATTCCATTTGTTTTGTTTCTATTTCTTCGATTTGCATGGTTTGTGGTTCTAACCCGTTTGCTGCAACAAAGAAATCCCCACGCCCAGAATCAATTGCAACAAATGCATCAGGTGTTGCGGCCAGATATAAATCAAATGCGCTAATCCCTACAACAGGAATGTTTAATCCCATGCCGATACCCTTGGCATATGCGATACCAAGACGAATTCCTGTAAAGCTGCCTGGTCCAACAACAACGCCAATAGCGTTTACACCAGACCATTGTACACCGCATTCTGTTATAAATTTTTCGCATTCTACGGGCAGGGCGGTCGATTGTTTTTCAACTGCAATAGATTTGTATTTATCGTCCAATACAAATTCTAAATCCTTGCCAGATGTATTAATAATTAAAATCATGCACGCACCCCAAATCCAATTTTTTTGGCAAATCCCGCAGATTTACGCATAGATAACAATTTATCAATTTTTTCTGGTGTAAATTCAGTGCGAACATCTTCGCAGTCGTTTTCTAATAACGAACGCCGTAAAATTGCGGTTATTTCACGTTGTGCCTGACGTACCCCTTGTTCAGAAGTGTAGTTTTGTATCAGGTGCTTAATCGCATCGTCTGACATGATAATATCGTCAACGTTCCAACCAGTATCACGTGCCGCACGTCCGATTAAATGTTCGCGCGAAATTTTGATTTTTTCATCCATGGAATACCCAGGAATTTCGATGATTTCCATGCGGTCCTTTAATGCGTTTGACATATTTAAACTGTTTGCTGTTGCAATAAACAGGACATTGGACAAATCGAAATCAACTTCTAAATAATGGTCGCGGAAAGTTTTGTTTTGTTCCGGGTCCAGTATTTCTAACAGGGCAGATTCCGGATCGCCGCGCCAATCGCGTCCCATTTTGTCGATTTCATCCAACACTATAACAGGATTATTTGTCTTGCACCTTTTCAAGGCGTCCATAATACGACCGGTCTGTGCACCGATATACGTTTTACGATGGCCTCGAAAATGCGCTTCGTCAGAAATTCCGCCAAGTGAAATACGTTGATACTTGCGTCCCAATGCATCTGCAATTGATTTGCATAATGATGTTTTTCCAACCCCGGGCGCGCCAACAAAGCATAATATGCTACCTTGGTTAGATTTGGTCTTTTTCATAACGGCGATATGTTCCAAGATTCTTTCTTTGACGGCATCCATTCCGGAATGTTGTGAATTAAGTACTTCACGTGCGTTTTTTAAGTCGATTGGCATATTGTCAACCTTGCCCCACGGCATAGCCAACAATTCATCAAGATATGTTTTTAGCAAGCCGCCTTCGTTTGACATTGGCGACATGGAACGCATACGTTTCCATTCGTTTAGGGCCTTTTCCTTTGCTTCGTTCGGCATTGCGGATCGCAGAATTTTTTTACGAATATTTGCAGTATCTATTTCGCCATCATCTTCGCCCATTTCTTTCTGAATTGCGCGCATTTTTTCTTGTAATATCGCCTCGCGCCGGCCGCTTTCCATTTGTTGGTGAATTCTACGATTTATTGAATCTTCTATCTTTGCAGATTCAAGCATTAATTTGACTTCTTCGATCAGGATTGTTAATTTTTCCTGCCATGAACCTGCTCCTAAAATCTTGACTGCAATATCGGTATCAATGTCAGCGGTCTGAACAACTGCATCAACAAACGCAGGTAATGGGTAATTTTCAATAACACTACGCAGTTTTTCCATCTTGAACTTGCGTGTCATATTGGCCAACGTCTGTAAATTATCAGTTAGCATATCGCGCAATGCCAATGTTTGATCTTCGTTCATATCGTCTTTGATAATAACAGGTTCGATATTCGCGGTAAATACGCCGTTGTTAACCTCTATATCGCGCAACATAACGACACTGGTTGTTTTTACTAACACATGAATTGCACCATCAGGCATGCTTAGCACCTGAACAACATCGCCAATTGTTCCGATGTGATAAATATCGTCAACAGTTGTTGGGAATGCCCATGTGTGTTGTGGTACCAAAACCAGTTGCTGATGTCCTGCGGCACCCGCATTTTTTACACATGTTACAGACATTGGATTGTCGGTCAGTACCGGGATTGTTAAGCCTGGGGATACGACCAAATCACGAAAGGGTAATACATAGTTTTTCATAGTATGTATAATATAAAATATTTTTATAGATTTTCAAGGGATATAAAATCCCGAATTTTTGAAATAAAAAATCCCGCCAATTGGCGGGGAATTTCTTAGCGGCGACGATAGCCGTTATTGTGTTGTGCGCTATTGCTTGAACGTTTTGACAGATAACGTGCAGCAATCAAAATTAACCATTCTAATGATAATGCGCTTAAAGCAACCAATTTGTTTTCTATTCCTGATACCCACCCAAGGATATAAACGATTTGTGCAACAAAAGATAAATACAAGAATCCGAAAATACCTGTAAAGAATATTTTTTTGATTTTTCCGAACATTTTTTTGCCCTTTTTATAGTTAACATAATAAATTAAATGCCTGATTTCTGGTGCCAGGTATCAGGCGGACCCCGCAATCGCTAAAACGAATACAGTCAACAATTGCCAACCGTATTCAACGCCACATTAGGCAGCCATTGCAAGGCGAACATTGTCGTTCGCAGCGATTCTATCGCCATTCAGTTTTTAGTCGGTTTTTAACGACACCATGTCGGATTCAGCCAATTTGTCTTTCATCATCTGTCGAATCTATGTCAGCCCCATAATCAAATACGACCCGCAGTCCTGTATCAGATGGTGGAGCTGTGGGGTACCGCCCCCCAGTCCAAAATGACTATTTCACAACGGTTTCAGAATCATCACTGCTATACAGCCTAACTATTATAGTCTTTTAGACTGGAAATTGCAAGTTTTTAAGTTATAATGCATACCAAAGGATAAAAAAATGAAGTTTTTAGACAGGGCAAAAATTTATATCAAGGCAGGTGATGGTGGTAACGGTTCCGCCAGTTTTCGTCGTGAAAAATATATTGAATTTGGTGGTCCAAATGGCGGCGATGGCGGTCGCGGTGGCGACGTTGTGTTTGTTGCAGTGCCAAACGTAAATACATTAATTGATTATCGTTATAAAACAAAATTCCTTGCCCAACGTGGTGAAAATGGCATGGGCAAAATGCGCACAGGCGCATCGGGTGAAACCTTGGTTTTGCCGGTTCCAACGGGCACGGTTATTTTGTCTGAAAACGAAGAAATTGAATACGCAGATTTAAACGAAGATGGTATGGAATATCGTGCCGCGCGTGGTGGTAATGGCGGTTGGGGAAATTTGCATTTCAAAAGCCCGACTAATCGCGCGCCCAAGCAGGCAAATGATGGTCTGCCTGGCGAAGAAAGAACGGTTGTTTTACGTCTAAAATTAATTGCGGATATTGGTTTGGTTGGCTTTCCTAATGCAGGAAAATCAACATTGTTGTCTGCAGTAACGGCTGCGCGTCCAAAAATTGCAAATTATCCATTTACAACGTTGAATCCACAGTTGGGTGTTATGTATGCTCATGACCGTGAATTTGTTTTGGTTGACTTGCCTGGGTTGATAGAAGGTGCACATACCGGTGTTGGTCTTGGTGATCAATTCTTGGGACACGCAGAACGCACAAAAATGATTTTGCATGTTATCGACGGTACGGAATCAGATTGGGCGGCGCGTTATGCTGCGATACGTCATGAAATGGATTCGTATGGTGGTGATTTAATTGCAAAACCAGAAATGGTTGTAATTAACAAAATCGACGCAATTGACGGGGAAGAATTAAAAGAAAAAATGGCTGCGTTCAAAAAATCTTTTGGACGCAAGAAGAAACCAGAAATAGTAACAATTAGTGCTGCAGGCCGTTTGGGGATCGAAGAATTGATTGCCGCGATAGAGAAGAAATTTATAGGTATAGAACATGAATAGCGTAAACAAATATGAATATAACATTGCATGTGCTGCAGATATGTTGGCGCATAAATCCGATGGCACTATTGTGCCTTTGCGTGATGTCCCATATGAAAAAGTAAAGTTTATCGGTGGTCGTTGGCGCGTTCAGGATGAATTTTCCCATAAAATCCAGCGTGTTCGCGATCGGGATTTTGTTTTAGGCGAACGTTTAAATTTTCAAGGACGCATGCCATTTGAATATTATCGTGCATATACTATTGTTGAAAATTGCTATGGCAAACATCTGTGCGATGGATATCCAATGGTTGTTGCAAAATATGAAACAGATAATGCTATCCATTGGGGGTATGGCAGGACAATTGAAAGTGCACGTGCATTTCTTGGTGTCAGATTATTTGATGTTTATATGGATACAATTCATTCCGTTGCGTGCAAGAATAAAAATAATCAAAAATAATTTTTTGCAATTCTATGTTTTCTCTGCTAGAATCCCTCACAGAAACACTAACAAAATAAAAGGAGAACACACACATGGTATCATTAAAAGGTACACAAACAGAAAAAAATCTGTTAATTGCGTTTGCTGGCGAATCTCAGGCACGTAATCGTTATACAATGTATGCGTCCGCCGCCAAGAAGGAAGGTTTTCAAGCTATCTCGAAAATCTTTTTGGAAACAGCAGATCAGGAAAAAGAACATGCATCACGTTTGTTCAAATTCTTAGAAGGCGGTGAATTGGAAATCACAGCATCTTTTCCGGCCGGCAAAATCGGGACAACGTTGGAAAATTTACAGGCTGCGGCATATGGCGAACACGAAGAAAACACAGAAATGTATCCAAAATTCGCACAAATCGCAGCCCAAGAAGGCTTCCCAGCGATTGCAGAAATCTTGAAAAACATCGGTTTGGCAGAACGTTATCATGAATCTCGCTTCCGCGCCTTGGCAGAGGCTATCGAAGACGGTACATTATTCAAACAGGATAAAATCGTTATGTGGCGTTGTACAAACTGTGGTATGTGGCACATCGGGACTGAGGCGCCAAAGGTATGCCCAGCATGCTTGCATGATCAAGGGTACTTCATCAGCGAAGGTACAATTTCTCGCTGTGATACAAACGAAGGTTTCTGTGAATACACAGTTATCGATTAATTAAAATCCGGCATTGCCGGATTTTTTATTAAAATAAAACTGCCAAAACGGCAGTTTTATTTTATTTGTATGTATTTTTTATTTCTTTTCAGCTGGCGCCTCTACCGGTTTTTCGGTTGATGGTGCAATTGTATCAATTGCGTTTTCCTGCATAATGATTTCTTGACGCAAATGGCTTTCCTGTGTGGCAACATTCATTTTAGATGCGACCAATGCCAATGCCGCGCATAAGATAAAGAATATTGTTGCCAACCATGCTGTTGCACGTGTCAGAAAATTCCCCGCAGCAGCCCCCGTCAGCGCGCCACCAAACATAGATGCTGCAGATGAACCAGACATGCCAGATCCTTCTGACTTCTGTAATAAAATAATTCCTATCATCATGACAGCGACGATAATTAACAAAACCAGTAAAATTGAAAACATATCTTTTCCCTTATGTTATTTTTTTCTTGTTGTATGTTATATATTAATTCTCAGTATGCGCATTTGCAAGGATTTTTAACAATTCTTTTGCCGCCTCAACACTCGCAATTTTTTTAGAACTACCATCTGCGGTTGCTGTCTTTCCCATTGCTGTAACAGACATTGTAAATACAGGCGTGTGTGATTTGCCTGTTGCACCCAAAAATTCGTATTCAGGCAATGCGCCGTTGTCGTATTTTTGGACGTATTCCTGCAGCATACTTTTTGGGTCTTTTGGGGCGATAACATCACGCTTTGCCAAATCTTCCCAAATTCCAACGATTATATCCCGCGCAGCATTAAAACCGCCATCGATATAAACAGCGCCCAATACAGCTTCCATCGTATTGGCGAGCATATGAATGTTTCTGCCGCCGGTCATGTGTCCGTGGCGAACCATTTTGTCTAATCCGTGTTCGCGTGCAAGGTTGCCCAATACATGTGTTGATACTAATTTTGCATGTCTGCGTGCAAGCTCGCCCTCGGTTTCTTCCGGATACATTTTATATAGCATTTCAGCAACTGCTAAACCCAATACGCGGTCGCCAATAAATTCAAGCCGTTCATTATTTTTCTTGGCGTCAACACCGCTCTGTGTCAGTGCCAATTGCAATAAGCCTTGATTTTTAAATTCATATTTTAATGCAGTCATTTTAATTTACACCTTTTCCAAATCTATCCCAACGCATTTTATCACCCCAGTTCCAAATCGCAAACATTGGCGAATGATAATTATGAGAATACCAAATAAACCACACATTACCCAGCACGTTATCGCGTGGTACAAATCCAATATCGCCGCGACTATCGCCGCTATTATCACGATTGTCCCCCATAAAGAAGAAATGATTTTCAGGAACAACAAACGCATCGGTATTATCATAATACGCATCATCACTAAATTCAATAATACTATGCTTTACACCATTTGGTAAGGTTTCTGTGTATTCTGTTGCTTCAAACACACCACACGCGCCTGCATACAACTTGCAGAACTTATCGTCTTTATACTCAATTGTATATCCAAATGGCGCAGGCTGATTATCAATCCAAATCTTATTTCCCTTAATAGACATATTATCTTTATAGAATCCCACGTTGCGGATTGATTTTGGCAGGTTTGCAACAATATATGGTCGTGCATCACTGCGTTCAACCTGAACATCATTTATATGCAGACGGCCCTTAATCATTTGGATTTTATCCCCTGGTTTGCCTATTAAACGTTTTACGAAATCCTGAGATTCATTGATTGGATTTCTGAACACGACAACATCACCGATTTCAGGTTCAGTTGCCCAGAAACGTCCATTCCATAACCGCCAAGATCCAAATGGGAATGAATATCTTGAATATCCATAAGACCACTTGGTAACAAATATATGATCTCCCACATGCAGGTTTGGAATCATTGAACCGGATGGAATATTAAATGGTTCAAGCAACAGGCTGCGGAACACAATTGCAATCAGTGCGCCATAAAATATAGTATTAAACCATTCACGTGCGATATTTTTCTTCTTTGCGGGCATTTTATAAATCCTTTCTATAAGTTTTTTGCTATAATATAACTTGCAGAAATTTAATTCAAGTTATAATATGCATGCATGATATCTTTGAAATCAATCATATTTCATGGCATGGATGCGACACCTATTGATGTTCAGGTTCAGTTGTCGTCTGGCTTGTCAAAACCTGAATTTAATATAATCGGGCTTGCCGACCGCGCGGTCAAGGAATCTGCCGAACGCATTCGTAATGTGTTGTCTGCATTAAATTTGACATTGCCGTCAAAACGTTTGACCGTAAATTTATCGCCTGCGGACGTTGAAAAAAGCGGGTCTCATTTTGATTTACCAATATTGTGCGGAATTTTATGTGCAATTGGTGTGTTCCCAGAAAGCGAGCTGGAAAAATATGTAATTATGGGCGAAGTTGGGCTTGATGGCGCAATTGTAAAGACGGACGCGGTCCTCCCGGCGAGTGTTTGGGCCAACGCGCATAATCTTGGTATAATTTGCCCAGGCGCCCAAGGGGTTCAGGCACGATGGGCAGGGCATGATAATATTCTTGCGCCATTTCATGTATTGGAATTAATAAATCATTTTCGCGGTATACATCCGTTGCCTGTGCCTGAATTAACATCCCCAGAAACGTCGCGTGATACAAAACTTGACATGTCAGATGTTCATGGCCAGGCTGCTGCAAAACGTGCGCTGGAAATTGCTGCTGCGGGCGGCCATGCAATGTTAATGGTTGGGCCCCCAGGGTCGGGCAAGACGATGTTGGCATCGCGTTTACCAACAATAATGCCGGAAATGACAGCAAATGAAATTTTAGAAACATCAACCATTTATTCAATCGCAGGCGAATTAGGGGCAGGTGGATTGTTGTCTCGTCGTCCTTTCCGCAGCGTTCATCATACGTCAAGCCCAGTTGCCCTTGCGGGTGGTGGATCTGATGCGCGTCCTGGCGAAATATCATTGGCGCATAATGGTGTGCTATTTTTGGATGAATTGCCGGAATTTAATCGGGCGACACTTGAAATCCTGCGTCAGCCGATGGAATCAGGTTCCATATTAATATCGCGCGCCCGTCGTAACGCAACATATCCTGCGCGTTTTCAGTTAATTGCGGCAATGAATCCATGTCCATGCGGCCACTTGGGTAATCCTGCGCATTCTTGTTCACGCGCGCCCCGCTGTGCCGAGGCATATCAGAACAAAATATCGGGACCATTATTGGACAGAATTGATTTACATGTTGATGTTGATGCTGTAAATCCATGGGAAATGACAATCGATACTACCCCACGTGAATCCAGTTCAGAAATCCGTGCCCGTGTTGTTGCTGCGCGCGACCGTCAGATATCGCGTCAGGGACGCGTAAATGCGTATCTTGATGGCCCTGATTTAGATAGATTTGCACCGCTAAATGACGATTTGCGTGCGTTTTTAAATAATGCAGCACAACAAATGGGGATGTCTGCGCGCGGATACAATCGCATACGTCGTCTGGCGCGTACAATTGCAGATTTGCGCGATTCCACAGATATTGAAATGTCCGATTTGGCCGAGGCATTATCTTATCGCCCCATTAATCGTGGCAAATATGGTTTCAAATAAATTTTTTGAATAATCTTTTTTTTCTGCTTGCTACGATTTTTATAAATTTGCTAACATATCCATATCAAGGAATGAAGGAACTACGACTATTTTTGGCGCTATTGCTTGCACCGCTTGCGTTTCAGGCGGCGGTTGCCAATGATGCGGACGACATTGCGCGTGCCGCCACACGTCGTAATACGCCATCGGCGGTACAATCGTCGCGTCAAAAAACGAATGTTTCTGATAAAAACGCGCTTCAGAAGAAGGTGGGGGCTGCCGCATCTCGTGCAACTAATATCGATACGAAGAAACAAAATGTTCGGGAACGTACGGCTATTGTTGGCCGCACAGATTCCACAACGATTAAGCCACAAACAGCTGTGCGTACCACAACGCAGCGTGTTCAGGCGCGTCCTGTATCGGTTGTTCAAAAAACAATGTCTCGGTCATCTACAACACAGGATAATGCGGTTGTATCACGCGTTGCGTTGCCTTCACGCACCGCCGCGGGTTCACGTACAGATAATAATTCGGCACGTACATCAGGGGCGACAAACACTCAACGCGTTTCACGCGCGGCGTTAATGGCACGTTCCGGCACAGAATTATCAGCATCAGATATTATTTCACGTGATTACAAAAAATGTCGCGAGGTTTTTTATAGTTGTATGGACGAATTCTGCGCGAACAAGGATTCGCAACTTCGTCGTTGTGCTTGTTCTTCACGAATAAATGAATTTGATGGAACCAAGCAGCGCCTTGCACAGGTCGAAGATAAGCTATTGGATTTTAGTCAGCGCCTGTTAACGGTTAACATGGATGCAGAAGATGCTGCCGCGCTAAATAAGGCGACCGAAGGGGAACTTGCGTTTTATGAATCTAGTGATAAGTCGACATCAAAAAAAATGCTGGATGAAATTGCAAAAAAATTAAACAGCAGTTTTGATGATGCAGAATTTGATCAGGGGTTAAATGCCATAAATCTATCATTAAACACAGGTGCGGCATTTGATAGTGTTGATTCAATGTTTGGTTCGTCAGCCACCACAAAAAGCGGTACAGAATTACATGCCGCTGCATTGCCAATATGTCGTGAAATGGCGTTGGAGGTTTGTTCCCCCGAAGAATTATCCATCGCAGAAGGGGGGTATCAGGTAATGATTGAACAGGATTGTAACACTGTTGCAAAATCATACGCGACCCAATCCGAAGATGCACGGAAACAAATACTGGAAAGCAGCGCATTGCTCGATATATCACGTTTGGACGTGCATCAGAAACGAAATTCTGACGATGTTCTAACGTGCAAGAAGAAGATGGTAACCATGTTGACGGATTCGACTGTGTGTGGTTCGGATATGTCAAAATGTTTGGATATGACGGGGCAGTATATTGATCCATCCACCGGCGGTGCGTTTTTAACGGTTAATTTGTCTAATTTAGGTAATTTAATAACCAGACCTGCGTCAGATGAAACGTGGCGTAAAACGGCAGGTAATGAACCGTTTGTCTCGTTTTTAAATTCCAAGAAGAAGTTTTTGGAACCTGCCATGGAAAAATGTCAGGATGTTGCAGATTATGTTTGGGATCTTTTTATCGAAGATGCCCTCGCACAGATAAAGTTGGCCCAGGATGCAAAACTCGAAGATGTTCGTCAGTCTTGTACAACCCTGACGACACAATGTTTGGATAATGCGTTGGATTCGATTACGGAATTTGATGCGCGTGCATTATCAGTTTTTGGTATAACTGCTGATATTACTGCGAACGCCATGTGCGAAGATGTCAAAACGGCATGTACAGCATTGTTGGACACAATTGGTTCTGGCGAAGAATGGGGCGATGCCATGGACGATATCGCTTCGACCAAGTCCTATGATTCCATCATAACCACCTGTCGCGAGGTTGGCAAGAATTGCATCATACAAAATTGTAAATCAGCGTCTGGTAATTTTGGGTTGTGCGAAAGCATAACTATGTCAGTGAACCGTTCGTCTATTGTAAATCGGTCTGCGTGTTGGGAAACGGTTTATAATTGTGTAAATGCAGCAGGGGCTGAAAACGTGGCAAA
>JAFYXQ010000036.1 GCA_017546085.1 Alphaproteobacteria bacterium
ATACATATCGCAACGAACCATTGTCGTATTTTCTAAACAAACACCATAAATTCCACAAAAATCATTTGACCATTCACCGTTACCTTGTTTTGACGGCTGCTGACCCGCGAACAGTTCATTATAAAATTCGTTTAACAACGGAAAATCTGTCTTGCCTGCAATGGTAAACAATTCGCCACTGTCATTAGCATAAATCCAATATCCACCCAATGCGGCACATTCTTCGTCAAACATTTCTTCCATTTCTTCATCTAAATCAGCGATCATTTCGTTTATCTTGGTTTCAATTGTCAAGCCCTTGTCACCACGAACATCTTCGACACTGCAATAACGCGATCGGTAATTTCCCAATTCTTGTTTCAATCCTTCTCTTGTCATACTGCGACAACCGTATGGATACACCTTGTCGCCAGATGTTGGGGTACATAATTTTGTCAATTGTGTGCGAACCGCAGTTTCACAGCCCTCTAATATACGCCCTTCGTCAACAACATCAACGAAATCAAGCAACGCAGTCAAACCACAACGCGCCATTGCATCTCCGCTGGTATTATTACCAGTGGTTAAAACACCGTTTCCGTCAAATTTACAATTTTGGGTATTACCATACAATGACGCACATGCCATAACCTTGTCTGCACACATTGAACGCGCAGCAGATGCAGCAATGGCACCAGACAGAACCTCTGTATTTGTGTCCATTTTTTTCAACGCCTTGGATTGCGTATCATAACATTCTGCCATTGTGCTGACACAAGACATTTTTACTTCTTCTATCTTGGCATCCTGTGCCTGTGAAATTTCAATCAATGCACTACGTTTAAATTCTTCCCATACAAAATCCGCCTTATCCCGACATGTATCAAGTGCCGACGCAGCAAATTCACGCTTACTGTCAAGAAACGCATCAAATTCCTTGTTTTGTTTCATAATATCCGAACCACCATCCAATGTAATCAATTCATTCATTTTAAATAAACGTGGCGAATAAATCGGCTGACCATCCGTTGAATTAATATATATACCCGTATAATCCAAACAACGAACGTAATTTTCGCCACACACAGGTTCTGCCAAAATCGCTGTCTTAACCTTGACAATACATTCATTTACATCCGCAGAATTATGTGCACGATATTCTTCTAAACGTGCCTCGCGCAGGATTTTTTCAGCCTGACGCACAGTTTGTTTTACACTTTCTCGTTGTTTTTCAACATTCCTTTCATATAAATTACAATCCTGTGTAATCATAATATTATACGCGCTGGACGCCATATTTATCACGGCATCCCCCTGACAGGATTCAGCAACAACCTCTAAACAATTTTTGTTTGAAACATTATATAAATTTTGTCCTTCTAACGCGGTTATATCCGTACCCGTATCCGTATCAAAAATAGACTTCCTATCCCCAGCGCTACCCCAAATATCATCCATATCCGCCACAAAATCCATCGAGATTAAACCCAATTCTTCTTCCGAATTCTTTTCGACTTTCTTTTTACCCGATAACAAATCACCAATTTCGTTCAAAATAGACTGCGCGCCACTAACATCGTTTTTAATTGCAGCCTCGCCAACCGTGGCAGTGTACATCGCATTAACCTCAGCAGCGGTTTTATCAACCGCATTTAAATTAGAATCTTCAAAACGCTGTAACAATGTCTTGGCTTCATCCAATGCAACCTCTGTATCACGAAGTTCTGTGAATTTTGCGCTGCAATAACATCTGCGATATGTGTCATTTGCATTTGCACAAAATTGATCCATACACGTTGCATACGCATCACGACATTGTGCATAACCACCACCAATCTTTGACACATCTGAAAAAACCGCCGTTGCACGTGATTTTGTCGCAGCGCGTGCCAACCCAGACGCAACATTTTCGCCCCTACGCACAGAATTATAAGGCAGCAACGAACGTACAACCGTGGACGATGCCGCGCGCGACCGATTGTCCGCCATACGTTTAACCAAACCACCACCAGATGCCGTACGGGATTTAACACGCACTGACTGCGCAGGCCCATTTACCAAACCACGTGAAACAACCGTCGAACCATTTCGTGCGGCAACACGCGACGTATCTGATATAACCTTAGAATTATTGCCTGTTCCACGCTTTAAAACAATCTTGGATTCAGAACGCGGGGACGTTGGCACAACATTTGAACTGCGTGGATTCGGCGCCTGGGCCGCCATACCAGAAACAGATGCGCAAACAATCGCAAAAAAACAACTAAAATTAGATAAAAAACGTGTCAATTTATTTCTCTCTTTTCTTAATTTTGCCAAAATTTACATATCTAAGTCAACAACTAAATTCTAGTCCAAACATTTTTTTACAACATCTAATTCTATCAGCCCCATATTAATCCCCCAAAACATCGAATACAGTTCATACGACATATCAAATTCAGCATACGCAGCATCATTTTCGCCATCATCCATCAGTTTAATAGCATTTGACATTTTTATAACTGCTGCCGTCAACAAACGTGCCGCAATATCCACATTAGAAGAATCTTTTAAAATTTGCATTATTAATTTTTGACGCAAATCAAATACATTCGAAAAAATATCAGCATAGCCAAATTCTGTTGCGTACCGTTCAAGCATCAGTAAATTCATCAATGCAATACTTAAATCCTGATCAGCAGACAAATCCAATACATTTGCTTTTTTTGCATTATCAGCAAATTCAATCTGTTGTTTCAAAGATTTTTTATCGATTTTTGCCACAATTTCACCGAATTATTATTTTGTAATTAACCAAAATACCAACGTTGCAACAGTCAAGAAAGACAATGGCACAACCACCTTCTGAAAAGCAAATTTTGCATGTCCACCATTATCGCGCTTAATTTTTGTATACCAACGTGCGCCAAAATAAAATGCCAAAGTACCAACAATAACCCCCAACATAAATTTATCAATTCCCCACAGTGTATTTGCGCCAAATGTAACACTCGGCATCATGTAAACCATAGCAAGCAAACCATAATAAGCAACAAATGGAACCAATATCATCCAGAACAAACTTTTAACACCACGTTTTTTTAACCAACCAACCGTCCAAAAGAACAAAGACAAGGTCAGACCACCCGCCCAAATACCAGTAATAACATCATCCACCCCAAGCAAGCGTGCCCCTTCGAGTCCCGCACCAACCGCAACCGTACAAACCGGACACACCGCAGATGCCGCAACAGTTCCTGCAAAAAAACCACATAATGCAACAAATAATTTTTTCATAATTTTACCTTCCTTTATCTTATTGTACATAATCGTACAAAATTTTTTATTATTGGGTCAACATGATTTTAAAACCCCGCGCATATGTGCAGAACGCGCACGCGGAT
The DNA here is from genome assembly GCA_017546085.1 of Alphaproteobacteria bacterium. Lineage (GTDB taxonomy): Bacteria > Pseudomonadota > Alphaproteobacteria > Rs-D84 > Rs-D84 > Enterousia. The sequence goes on from JAFYXQ010000036.1 coordinate 3,366, forward strand.
TTTCGTTTAACTCATGCGCATTTGGCACAATTGCCTTTAACATCTTAAACGGCGCATCCGCCACCACAGGTAATCGTGGATCTCCACGTGGTGTTGTCCATTCACGAAAAATATTTTTTACAATCCTATCCTCTAACGAATGAAAGGTTACACAAATACATTTGCCACCAGTATTTAACAATTCTGGCACCACAGACAACGCACGTTCAACTTCGCCCATTTCGTCATTAACCGCGATACGCAATGCTTGAAACACCGGCGCAACATCTTTTGGATTATGAATCAAATCCCGCAGTTCAAATGTTGTCTGTGGGTTGGATTCTTTGATAACACGCGCCAATATAGCCGCCTTTTTTACATCACCATAATTACGTAACACATCCGTTAATTCCTGAACAGACAGTTTCTCAATCAGTTGCGCGGCGGTCATGCCATCTGATTCCATCCGCATATCAAGGGGCGCATCATATCGAAACGAAAAACCACGTTCCGGCACATCAATCTGCATTGACGAAATTCCCAAATCAAAAACAACTGCATCAACTTTATCATCTAAATCAGCAATCGACGAAAATGGCTTGGCAACAAACTGAAATCTATCCCCATATTCTTGCATCAGTTTTTTCGCATCATCTATAACATTTGGGTCTCTATCAAACGCAATAACATTTGCGCCACGCGATAAGAAAGCGCGCGAATAACCACCTGCGCCAAACGTACAATCAACTATTATTTTTCCATTTATATCGCCAAGCGCATCAAGAACCGCACCCAATAAAACAGGAATATGCTTTGTCATGTTATTCTATCTCCACCTTTATCCCGAGCGCTGCAAAATCAGCAACAGTTGTATTTCCTAATTCGACCCCGCCCGGCAAGGCAACGGTCGCGGTCTTTTCTGCGCCATGTAAAACCAATTCTACGCGTGTATATCCACGGGGCAGGGCAATAATAGCTTTCTTAACATCCTGCAAAACCATACCATCACGAATATCAAGTGTTACCTTCTTCGCAATCTTGGCCACCCATTGCGTCAATGGCACAATAGAATCAACAAATACAGAAACCCTATCGTCGCGATTTGATGTTTTACCAGAAATCAAAACCACATTTTCAGTCGATAAAACTTGCGCAAATTCAATTGCCATATCACCAAATGCAACCGCATCAATATTGCCAAAACTATCTGATGCATTAATTGTTATCATTTCCTTGCCTGTTTTTGTACGACGGCGCCCAAACGAATTTACATTTGCTGCAATCTGAACTGATTTTCTATCCCCCAGCGACGCAAGAGTTGCGCTGGTCGCCAAATTTGCACGCGTAATTAAATGCTTATACTGATCAAGTGGATGTGCGGAAATATAAAATCCCAACGCAGACAATTCATTTTCGAGTTTTTGTCCGAACGTCCATGGTGTCGTCTTGGGCAGATTTTTACGCAACCTATCTTCGGACACATCATCTTCGATTGTATTTGCAAACAGCGACAACATACCTGCGCCATCACGTGATTTTGCACCATACGACAATATGGCATCCGCATTCATAAATATTGCCGCCCGATTTGGTTCCAACGAATCCAATACACCTGTCTTGGCAAAAGCTTCTAAGATACGTTTATTTACAATACCTGAACAACGTTTTGCGAAATCAGTCAAATTCTTGAACCTTCCATTTGCACGACGTTCTGCAACAATTGCATCTGTTGCAACAGCACCAACCCCCTTTAATGCAGCCAGCCCATAAACAATCTTACCATCTTGAACTGTAAATAAAGATTCACTTTGGTTAATATCAGGCGCCACAATCTGAATTCCGAAATTGGTCTTGGCATCATCAACGAATATCGCCAATTGGTCGGTATCATTCAAATTACTAGACATAGATGCCGCCAAAAATTCTGGGGTATAATTTGCCTTTAGATATGCGCACTGATTTGCAACGATAGAATACGCAATCGCATGCGATTTATTAAATGCATATTTCGCGAAATCCTTGAACTTTTCCCACAGATCTTTTGCTGTTACCCTATCCAACGTCCCTTCTTTTTCACACCCTTCGTAAAACTTCCCTTCGAGTTCGTCAAGCATCGCAATAATCTTCTTACCCATCGCCTTGCGCACGTTATCAGATTGCCCTCGTGTAAAGCCTGCCAACACACGTGTTAATTGCATAACTTGTTCCTGATAAACGATAATACCATACGTTTCCTTCAAAATTGGTTCTGCCTTTGGATGAACATATTCTATTGATTCTTCGCCATGCATACGTGCAATAAATTGCGGAATAAACGCAATCGGCCCTGGTCGATTAAGTGCATTTAATGCCGATATTTCCAAAAAGTTTGTTGGGTGCATTTTACGCAACGTCTGCTGAACAAATGGGGCATCGAACTGAAATATACCTTCTGTTAATCCTTGTTGCCACAGTCTCATTGTTTTTGCATCATCCGTCGGAATTTGATCAAGGTCAATATTTATACCGCGCGTTTGCTGAATCAAACGTGTTGCATACTTTAACACAACCAACGTTTCAAGTCCCAAAAAGTCAAACTTAATCAACCCTGACTTTTCCAAGTATTTGCCATCATACTGGCACGAAGGCAATGGGTTAGCCGGATCACGATAAACCGGCGCAATTTTTGTTGTTGGCCTGTCCCCGATAACAACCCCACATGCATGCTGCCCCAAATTTCTTAAAGACCCTTCCAATTCTTCTGCAACAGTTACAACCTTGTTAAGATCTTCGTCATTATTTAAAATATCCTGAATTTCTGTTGACATGCCAACAGCATCTTTTAACGTCTTGGCATCTTGCGGGATTAATTTAGACAACCTGTCGGATTTAGAGTAGGGCATTCCATACACACGTCCAATATCACGAATTGCACCACGTGCCTGCAAAGAACCAAATGTAATGATACGACAAACTGAATCATGCCCATATTTTTCACAAACATAATTCAAGACCTTTTCAATACCGGTTGGTTCAAAATCAACGTCAAAGTCCGGCATCGAAATACGATCAGGGTTCAAAAACCTTTCAAATAGCAAACCATATTTCAGTGGATCAACATTTGTAATACCCAACGCCCATGCAACAATAGACCCCGCACCAGACCCGCGTCCAGGCCCCGTTAGCACATCGTTATTTCGGCACCAATCAATATAATCTGCAACGATTAAGAAATAGCCCGGAAATCCCATGCCGATAATAACACCCAGTTCAAATTCAGCCTGTTCATAATATGGGGCGGTATCTGTTATCCCATGCTGTTCAAGTCTGCGTTTTAAACCATTCATCGTATTATCGCGCAGCATTTGACATTCTGTTTCCAAATCATCACCAAACCGCGGCAACAACGGTCGTTCATGTACATTTACTAAAAAACCGCAACGTTGCGCAATAACAACCGTATTTTCAATTGCCTCTGGCAGGTCAGAAAATATTTCTGACATTTCTTCAAACGACTTAAAATATTGCTCTGATGATTTACGTGGTCGTTCAGGATCTATAACCTTGGTCTGTCCCAAAACACAACCTAATGCATCTGCGGATTCATAATCCTTGTTCGAAGCAAAACAAACATCATTTGTCGCAACAATTGGAATATTTAATTCACGTGCTATTTTTAAAAATGCATATTCTGTTTTTATTTCATTTTCAAGACCATGACGCTGAATTTCGATATAAAATCTATCGCTAAAAATATCGAGCAAGCGTTTCGCATACGATTGGGATAAATCTTCCTGACCATTTAAAATTGCAATTCCAATCGGCCCCAAATGTGCCCCCGACAAACATATTAAACCGTCGCTATGCGTTGCCAGTTCTTCGAACGAAATAAATGGTCCCAAATGATGATTTTCGGCACGCATGTACATTATTCGATTTAATTCACACAGATTCAAATACCCTATATGGTTTTGCGCCAATAAAACAATTTTAGACAAAGATTCTGCCCGCAAAATTTTCGGATCAACATTATGCTGATTTAGCGTTATTTCAACACCAATAATCGGTTGCAATTTATTTTTTGGCATAACATCGGAAAACTCGGCACAACCAGACATCAAATTAGTATCCGTCAACGCACATGCAAACATTCCTGCACCCTGACACAACTTTGGAATATCTTTGATTGTAATAGTGCTTGCCCCAACAGAAAAACGTGAATGTGTACGAAGATGAATAAATTGCTGCATAACCCCTTGTCCCCTTTCAAAAAATAACCAGCAAAAAAAATAAAATGCGATAAATTGCACTAACTTAGTGCAATTTACCACAACAATGTTTGAACTTCAATCCGGAACCGCACGGGCAGGGCGCATTTCGACGTGATTCCATACCTGCAGCCTGATTAAGCGCTTCGTCATGCTTTGTGCGTGCAGCCTCGGTTGCGGCAACATCTTCACGTGTTAATTCCATACGACAAACATATGATGTTGACATTATTTTAAAATTATTGACTGTATTTTTAAACAATTCTAACGCTTCACGCTTATATTCATACAACGGATTTTTCTGGGCATATCCACGCAATCCAATCGCGCTCTGTAGATAGTCCATCTGTTGCAAATGCTTCTTCCAAACAGCGTCCAATGCCCCCAACATCATTTGACGCGTTGCCATCTGCATTAATTCAGAACCATATTTTGCAGACTGCTGCTCATATCTGCGCAACGCTAGATTATGCAACACTTCATATGCCTTGCGTTCTGTGATTTGTTCATCGGTTTTCCACTTTTCAATATCAGTAATATCCAATGCAAAAACACGCATCATTGCATTATGAATTCCATTCAAATTCCAATCCGCGGGCATCCCTTTTTCTGGGATACTGTTTTCACAAATGATTTCAACAACATCACCAATCATTTCACGTGCCAATGGCGATAAATCTTCAGAAACCATCAAATCATCGCGTTGCTTGTAAATAACATTACGCTGTTCGTTCATAACGTCATCGTATTTCAACAATTCTTTACGCGCTTCGAAGTAACGGGCCTCTACACGTTTTTGCGCCTTTTCCAACGCCTTGGTAATCCAAGGGTGAGTAATTGCCTCACCTGTTTTCAGTCCCAATGTGGTCAACATACCCTGTAAACGTGCTGCACCAAATATACGCATTAAATCATCATCCAACGCCAAGAAGAACTTTGAATCACCTGGGTCCCCTTGACGTCCAGAACGACCACGCAATTGATTATCAATACGACGCGATTCATGACGTTCTGTTCCAATAACATATAAACCACCCGCATCAAGAACCTTTTTCTTATTAGCTTCTATTGCTGCGTATATTTCTTTTTTCTTATCATCGAAATCAGGCGCATCTTTATCCAATGCCGCAATCAATTCTTCTGCATTACCACCCAATTTAATATCGGTACCACGCCCCGCCATATTTGTTGCGATTGTAACCGCCCCAGGGGCACCTGCCTGCGCAACAATTTTTGCTTCAGATTCATGATGTTTCGCATTCAAAACAGCAGGTTCTATTCCCAATTTTTTACGAACAATTGCCGCCAACTCTTCCGACTTCTCGATTGAAACGGTACCAACCAACACAGGCTGCTGACGTGCAACACATTCTGAAATTTGCTTTAAAATCGCTTCATATTTTTCATCTTTATTACGATAAATTTCGTCATGATGATCGACACGTGCCACTGGCCGATTTGTCGGGATTGAAACCACACGCAATTTATAAATCTCTTCGAATTCTGCAGCCTCTGTCATGGCTGTACCTGTCATACCAGACAATGTCGGATACAAACGGAACAGATTCTGATAAGAAATACTAGATACAGTCTGATTTTCAGGCTGAACACGAACATGTTCTTTAGCTTCTATTGCCTGATGCAACCCCTTGCCAAAACGGCGCCCAGACATCACACGACCTGTAAATTCATCTACGATTAAAATTTCACCATTACGCACGACATAGTTAACGTTTTTCTGATACAAATGATGCGCCAACAAAGACTGTTGAATATGCATAACTAACGCTGCATTTTCAGATGCATATAAATTATCACCAACCAACAACCCCGCTTCTTTTAACAAACGTGTCGCAGTATCCGCACCCGTTTCAGTTAATGTAACATGTCTATCTTTTTCGTCTTTTTTAAAATCAGCCTCTGTAAACTGTGCAACAACGTCATCAACCTTGGCATATAGTTCACTTGTATCCTCAGCAGGCCCTGAAATAATAAGTGGTGTACGCGCCTCGTCAATTAAAATACTGTCCACTTCATCGACAATCGCAAAGAAGAATGGACGCAAAACTTGCTGTTTTTTTGTAAACTTCATATTATCACGCAGATAATCAAACCCCAATTCAGAATTTGTTACATACGTAATATCACATGCATACGCAGCACGTCGTTCATCATCCGTCATGTCGTGCTGAATAATACCAACTGTCAACCCCAAGAAACGATAAATTTCCCCCATCCATTCCGCATCGCGCGACGCAAGATAATCATTCACAGTAATCAGGTGTGCCCCCTTGCCATGCAAAGCTTTCAGATACATTGCCAACGTCGCAACCAAGGTTTTACCTTCGCCTGTTTTCATTTCAGAAATTTGACCATTGGTTAAAACCATTCCGCCAATCATCTGAACATTAAAATGACGTAAACCGATTGTACGAATTGATGCCTCACGCACAAGGGCGAATGCATCAGGCAAAATATCTTTTTCCTTGTCCCCGGCAGCCAAACGCGCACGCAAAACATCAGTTTGTTCGCGCAATTGCTCATCTGTCATTTCGTGATATTTTGGTTCCAAATCATTAATCAAAGAAACCGTTTTGTCATAACTTTTAACCAGTCTGTCATTTGCAGAGCCTAAAATTTTACCAATTACGTTTTTAATCATACCTTTTTCCTTACTTTTATCACAAAACTTATAGCAATTTTGTACCTTGCGGTCAAGTTACTTTATGATATAATAACAATAAAAGATGATAACAAGGCTTAGAAGAAAAAAATCTTTTATTCTTACGCAAAATCAGGGGGGATAAACATGCGTGAACCAGTTCAAAAATTAAATCCAGAAAACATTACCAGCGACGTTTTTATTATTGCGCCAACCCAAATAGAATACATTGCACGAATTTTTGGCAACACCGTTGCAGACACAATGAATATGCGTACATTCGCACCAAAAATCCGCCAAATCGCGGAACAATCATTACGCCACGCATTGGGCATGGCACGCAAGGCAGGCGAATAAAAAACAATTGAAATCTTTTTTCCAAATGATATTATATCCCGCGTATGATGAACGGGGCATGGCTGACCCTAGGTCAGAGGAAAGTCCGGACTGCATGGGACAGCGTACCGGCTAATTTACCGGGCAGGGCGACCTGACGATTAGAGCAACAGTGACGAAACGATTAAATTCGAGTGAAACGGGCAATCTCTACGTGCAGCAACTTCAAATAGGCCCCCTATATGCGTCCCACATTGGGGGCGGGTAGAAGGCTCGACATACACAGTAATGTGATATGCAGATTAATCATGCCTACTACCGTGGCGTGGTATGCGAAACATACTGGACCACGGCATGACAGAATCCGGCTTATATGTTCATCTACGACACGCGCCCACGGGCGCGTGCTTTTTTTTATTATCTAATTCCACGTATTAACACAGGTCTTTTAGCCAAATAATACATCAATTCCGCATACATAACAAACGCACGTCGTAATGCGGCATCGCGCCACTTTTGGTCTGATGGATACCAACTTTCTGTTAAATTAGACCATGTTTCAGAATTAATTTTACCATACTGCAACAAATCATAACGCGCATCCCCCATATCCATACGTTTAAAAATAGGGGACATTATTGGAAACTCGCCAGTACCAATTTCAAAATCCGCGGTATATACCGGCACCTTTTTGCCGTATCGCGCCTCCAAACAATCGACCAAATCCCCCAACAATGTTGGTCCATTAATAGCCTTGTCATCATGAACAATATTTGTACGTGAAAAAACATTATCAAAAAACTTCGTCTTTTTATGATTTTTAGGATGCGAAACTAATAAATCCGACGAAACAATTCCATTTTTTCTATCAAAATGCCCCAATCCTGTATGCAACCCTATCGATATCAAGGATTTAGCATCCTGCATAATTTCATCATAAATTTTCATTGTCATCTTATTTTCAGTCATCGGCGCAGCACCACCATAAAATAAACCATATGGATGAACATATTGCCCATTACTGATAGCCGCCCAAACACCATCTTTTAGGTGTTGACTACGAAATTCCTTAATCGCATTTTTCTTTTCAATTTTATCCGGTTTTGACAACAATAAATCATGCGCAATATTGTACTTTGGATTTTGGGGCAACGCACTTTTATTTTCGAAATCGACACCAAAATTTCTATTTAAATCGACCAAACCGCCACGCGTAGTATCCATGACTTCACGCATACGATTTTGCATACCCCATCCATTAATAACATGAATTAAAACAAATGTATAATGTGCCAATAATTTACGCGGTAAACTCGCAGCAAACGTATCAAGGAACATATTCTGTGCTGCACTACCAAAATACCCTTCGATTCCATGAACACCAGAATTTATAACAACCTTATTTGGGCCATTACCTATTTTTACATATGGAATATCAAACGCATGATTATCAGCGCTACACCACCGTAGGTCGCCACGTGCAGAAGCCGCCTTAAAAAACTTTTCTGTTGCCTGATACCAGTTTTCAGAATACCAATCTGTCATAATATAACCTCGTGTTCGTACTCTCCCCCCACTTGGTTTTATGAAATCACATAACCTTACCCTGTGTCGGATAGAAAGTTAACTGTATTTTTTGCCATTTGTCAAATTCATTTTGTGGCAACATACGAAAAGGCTGACAAACATTAATCGCAGATTTAATCGTTTCAAGCACATACGCAAAACCAGCATCTGTTTCTGCGCGCGCTTCAGATTCAAACCAAACATCCTGAACGGTACCATTTTTACGCATTTTTAAATGCGCAACCGCACGAATATCCGCAATATCAGGACGCGAACTATCAATCACCCAACAGCGCGTCATCGCAACACGTAACGCATCCACCACAGAAACTGTCAATGTCCGATCGAGAGATAAAACCTCACGATTGACACGAACAACCTTCTTTTTCTTTGGGGCGTTTTCTAACTTCTTTTCTTCCTTGGCAGTATCTTTATCTTCTTTTTCTAAATCTTCTTTCTTTTCTTCTTCATCAACCAGGGTTGTTTTTTCTATTTCAACCTTTTCTATACTTTCAACTTGTTTTTCTTTTTTTGCAGACGTCTGCTTTTCTGCTTGCTGTTTTGGTTCAGGATTTCCAACATTATACAATTTTGTTTCATCCCCCGAAACCTTGATGTTATCCAAATCAATTTCAATTATTTGAACTCTATCTGGGGCAACCAACTGCGCACGTTCTAAAACAATCGCAACCGACGCAATCATTATTGCCACCAAAAACAAATGTCCGCAAATCGACATTAATAAATTTTCTGAATTAAATTTTTTCCAACGCTTGTTCATTTTTATTCAGGCTGTGTACGCAAACCTACCTTTTGAAAACCGGCATCCTTTAGCCGTCCCATCATAGACATAACCGCACCATAATCAGTATGCGTATCCCCACTTATCATTATCGTCAAATTAGGATTTTCACCACGCATTGCCACTGCACGTTTTACAACATCATCACGCGTCAACTTCATTTCAGACAAATAATAATTACCATTTGCATCGACACTAATCTGAATAGCATGATCATTACCCGTCATCGCAGACGCACCTGCACGCGGCAACTCTAAATCTATCCCTGTCGTCATCATCGGGGTTGTAACCATAAACACCGCCAATAACACCGTCATAACATCAATCATTGGCGTTAACTGAATTCCAACATCTGATTGCCTACGTCTTATTCTGGACATTTATAAAATCCCCCAAATTATTTTTTACACTTAATTTCACGCACGTCTTGAACCAATTTGTCATATAAATCATCTGACTTTTTTGCAAACACCTGATGCGCGATTGCCGCAGGCACAGCCGCAATTAACCCCACCGCGGTCGTCCCCAATGCCACCGCCAACCCAGGCGCAATAACACCAATGCTAACAGACTGATTAACACCAATTGACGCAAACGAATCCATAACCCCCCAAACGGTCCCAAACAAACCAATAAAGGGCGAAATATACGCAACCATCGACAAAAACCATAAATTTTTATCGAATGGTTTAATTGCCTTGTCCGCAAAGGTATCAAGATTACTATCCACCTTAACAGAAACAGGATTGCGTTTTACAATTTTCCACAGGCGAATTTTTTCAATAATTATCGCCCATGAATACACACTAAAACCAACCAACACCAACGATACAAATATCGTCATAGCATCGCCTGTAAACAAACTTAGTAACGAAAAGTTATTTCCCATTTTTTTCTTCCTTGCCTTTTATTTTTATACCAAACCATCTATAAATTCAGACGGGATTCGTTTTGGACGCATATCAGCACCCAAATAAGCCACTTTTAGGTTTATTATAGCACAAACAATCCCATCTTTCACGAATTTTTGTTCAATTTTTACAACGGCCGCCCCAACGTCCACCATTTGTGTTTCAACAAATAAATCTTCCCCCGCATATAACGGTGCCATATATTTAATATTTAATTCACGTACGACAAAACCAATATCATCGCCAACAACCACATGTCCGCGCAGCCAATTCATACGCGCACGTTCTGCGATTTCAAGATATCGCGCATGATAAACAATCCCTTCGGCATCAGTATCCGCATATGCGATTGTAAAAGGGAAAATATGCGTTTTCATTTTTCCAACCCCAAATGTCTATATCCTGCTTCTGTGATTATACGACCACGTGGTGTACGCTGAACAAATCCCAACTGCATCAAGTATGGTTCAATCACATCTTCGATTGTGTCCGCCGGTTCTGATAATGCCGCCGCCAGATTTTCAATACCAACGGGCCCACCCGCATAAAATTTAATTATCATATTCATATATTCGCGGTCAATTTCATCCAAACCGCATTCGTCAATATGTAACTGGAATAGGGTGGTTTTAATCGTATCTGCCGTTATCTGCGATTTGCCCAACGCCCCCGCAAAATCACGCGCACGTTTTAACAACCGATTGGCAATTCGTGGGGTTCCACGCGCAGACCGCGCCAACATCAGGGCGCCATCTGCATCAATTGGTGTTCCCAAAATATTTGCGCTACGTTCAATAATCCTTGCCAAATCTTCGGGCGAATAAAACGTCAAACGCAAATCAATACCAAACCTATCACGCAATGGATTCGACAGCAATCCCGTACGCGTCGTTGCCCCAACCAACGTAAATGGGGGCAGGTCAATCCGCACACTTTTGGCACTGGGACCTTCGCCCAACATGATATCCAATTTGAAATCTTCCATCGCGGAATACAGAACTTCTTCAATTGCTGTTGGCAAACGATGAATTTCATCAATAAACAAAACATCCATTGGTTCAAGCGATGTCAATATTGCCGCCAAATCACCTTGCTTGGTCAACATCGGCGCAGCAGTCGCACGAAAATTTGTTCCCAATTCATTCGCCACAATATGGGCAAGGGTGGTTTTTCCCAACCCTGGGGGACCATACAGCAAAACATGATCCATCGCTTCGCCACGCGATCGCGCGCCCGACACGAACACAGATAAATTTTGCTTTAAACTGTCATGACCTATAAAATCTGACAAACTACGCGGACGAATGGTCGCCGCCATATCGTCCGGAATATTAGCATCTAAAAAACGTTCCTTGTTTTGCATAATTACAACAACTTGTCTTCCGCGTTTTCACGACCAACATAGGCCTTTAAATCATTATACATCTGACGCAAATCAGCAGGCTGGCTATACATTGCATCAGCCCCCTTGACACGAATTGTTTCTAAATCTATCTGTGCTTGCTTTTTCAGCACCTGTGTCAAATGCGTTGCAAATGCACGCGCCTCATCTGACTCCGCCCCCCCTTGCAACAATAAACCGCGATTTGGTCGTGGGGATAAGAAAGCAAAATCAGACACTGATTCATCTGGCGACACCAATGCAAAACCTGAAATTTCAGGCCGGCGCATCATTGCCTGCAATACATACCAAGCACCCAAATGGTTCCCTGCCAACCAAATTTTATCACTATCTTCATTATGATTTTGAATCCAATCGATTACAGTTGCAATATCCAACATATTTTCAGACGTTGTACCAATTACCCCCTCAGAATCACCTACACCTCGATAATTAAAGCGTACTACCGAAAAACCAATATCCATAAATGCACGAAACATCGCATAGGATAATCTATCATTCATATGATACTTCTGACGTGGATTCCCAGACAAAATCACCGCAAGGGGCGCTGCCTCCTGCGCGGATTTGTGATATACAGCATGTAATTTTCCATTTTCCCCTGAAATTATGATATCAACCATAACCTTTTCCTTTTTTTACATAATTAATTACCAATAACTTAGAACAAACGAATAATAAATTTCAATAAAAATATTTTTTGCTTTGACACAATTATCAAAAATGTTCTATGATTCACCCAAGGAGAAACAGAGGTCTTACTATGTTAAAATCAAATTTTATTGCAATTTGTTCTATTTTCGCGGTATTTTCTGCCCATTCTATGGAAACATTTGTTCAAGAAGATTTTCAAACAATATACACCCAAACCCCTGTTCAGTCGTACTATGCGTACCCCGAAGATATAAATTTTATCCCAGAAACAGAATTTATGGAACGCACCGACAGTCTTGATTATGATAAAAATATAATTGACACACGTGCAGAAGAAGAAAAGGCTCACCCTGGTGTAATGTTCGCCAATCGTCCAATGATAATTTGTCGTAATTTTGGCTGCACCCGCCTGAACGACAAAATAACACGAACATTCTTGTTCAACAGCCTGTCAAACATGTTCATGATGAATGCACATTCTCGCCTTTATATTTGCGAGGCAGACCCATTTTCGCGTGATTGCCTACAGTCTGGAATTTCATTCCCTGTACGCAGCGGCATTGCCAACGCTATGGTAAAAATCCCCAAGGCAACAATTTCACAGGTCAGCCTATCCACAGGATTATCCAAAGCAACTGTTGGTATGACATACGAATTCTTGGTCAATGGAATTGATCGTCGTTGCGAACCAACGGTTATGGATATTATTGTCCCTGTTAATTCAGAAGCAATCTTATCAAATCGTGAATTTGCATGTAATATGACCAGCGACGGCATCAGCAGCGTATCATTAAACGTCAGCATTGATTATATTGATTTAGATTATGGCATCATTGGCGGATATTATTCTTTGGGCATGCAGGGGCCAACCACCGGTGGTGGCACAGGATACGCATTATTCAAGACAGAATTTGCAACCAGCGGCATGACATTCCGTGCTGCTGTTACCGAAACGTTCGAAGAAGATATCACAAGCACCAATAACGCAATGCGCACCATTCAACCTGGTGAATACGCTGTACAACCATTAAAAAAATAATTGCGATTTCTGATTTAGGGTTTATGATTTCTAAATCAGAAATCAACAAACACAAATCATAACGCAAACATGAAAAAAACAATTCTTATTATTGACGATGACGATATGCTGCGCAATACGCTTGCGCGTGGATTGCGTAATGACGGATACAATATTCTTACAGCACAGTCTGCAGAAACAGCCGCACAAATAATATCTAGAATCGCTGTCGATGCAATTATTTTAGACAGAATGATGATAGGACAAGACGGATTATCTTTTTTAAAAGAAATTCGCAACAATGGCGATACTACTCCTGTATTGATGCTAACCGCGATGACGGGTCCCGAAAACACGATTGACGGGCTATCCAATGGCGCAAATGATTATCTTGCCAAACCATTCCAAATTCGTGAATTAATCCTGCGACTGAACAACATAATTGCCAAGGGAACAACAAACATCCAAACAATGCCAAAATCTTTGACATTTGTAGATAACGAATTTTTTATATCTGATACCAATTCCCCAAAAGAAGCAAAATTATTAGCTTTATCGGGCGAAGAAAAAAAATTATTACGCAAATTAACCAGTCCAATCGGCAACATTGTGCCGGCATCCCCAATGGTCGCAAAACGCTTGCGCAATAAATTAAATATAGTATTATCAGACATAGACATAATAACAATTCGTGGTCAAGGCTATAAAATAATTAAAAAAATAACCCTGTAACACGACAACAAAACGGACAGCAGAATGAGATTGATACCACGTTCATTTTTATGGCGCACAATATTGATGATTCTTATACCACTTGTCATTGCCCAGGTAATTGTTGCAAATGCATTCTTTGGCAACCACTGGTCTCGCGTACATGACACATTGGCACGAACGCTATCGGGCGAAATAACAACGATGATGAACTTTCTTGATTCAGGCGATAATGCATCTGTTCAAAGAATGGCAAAAGATATCGGCATAAATGTAACATTTAATGACAAACTATATCGTCCAAAACATAACGACAACAACGCACACGAAACAGGACGCCTTGCATCAGAATTATCAAAACGTCTGAACAGACCGGCGCAAATCTACATGGACAAGGGCAAACGCCTCGTATTCATAGACGTTCCAACCAAGGATAATAAAATCGCAACATTTGGCACATCATTGTATAGAATTTATTCAACCAGTACAGAAGTGTTTATTATTTGGTTAATCGGTTCTATATTAATTGTATCAATACTAATATCACCATTTATTATCATGCATACACGCAGCATTCGCCGCATTGCCAAGGCTGCAAGCCGTTTTGGACGCGGTCTTGACGCACCCGGCTTTGAACCAAACGGTTCCAAAGAAATCCGAGAAGCCGCAAAATCCATGATAACAATGAAAGAACGTCTGGACAGATACAATCGCACACGCACCGACATGCTAAATGCGGTCAGCCATGATTTAAAAGCGCCATTAACCCGCATGCGCTTGGCCGTGGAAACCAATACTGCAACCGATGCTGAATTAATACGCGACATTGACCGTATGACAGAAATGGTAAACGGTTATTTGGCATTCGCGCGTGGCGAAACGCCTGAAATTGAACAGGCCACAGAATTGCCGCCAATGCTGACCCGTATCGCCCGCGATGCGGCCCCAGACAAAACGATTGAAACAATATTCCCAGATGCACCAGCACAATTCTATGCACGACCTATGGCATTAGCAAGCGCATTCAGCAACATAATTGAAAATGCTGCGCGTTATGCGAAAAAGACTATCAGAATCACAGAAATTGATTCTAACGAGCAGGTTGAAATCATAATCGAAGACGACGGTATCGGAATTCCTGATGACCGAAAAAAGGATGCATTACGACCATTTGTACGCCTTGACGATGCGCGACGTGCCGATACAGGCGGCACAGGACTCGGGTTATCCATCGCCCAAACTGCAATTGAAAACCATGGGGGACAATTGTTCCTTGAAAACAGTGATTTGGGCGGATTAAAAGTAAGAATTGTATTACCAATATAAAAATATATTTTAAAAAGAGCATAAAAATGAACTTGTATAAATACGTATCAAACGCAGTAAATGAAAAACTTGGCACAAAAGTAAATCTAGAGGTTCCAAAAAATCGTGATTTTGGCGACTTTTCGACAAATGCAGCCATGGTTATGGCAAAGTCAGCAGGCAAAAACCCACGCGAATTGGCATCCGAAATTGCACCAAAACTGGCAGAGCTGGACTTTGTTGCCGAAACATCAGTTGCCGGCCCCGGATTTATTAATATAAAATTAAAAGATGATTTTATTTGGGAATCCGCATCACAATCCCAATCTCCAAAATCTGCGACAACACAAACGATAGTACTAGATTACGGTGGATATAACGTCGGCAAAGAATTGCACATTGGACATCTACGCACAACCGTTGTTGGCGACACATTTAATCGAATTGCAAAAACATTGGGGCACAAGACAATTTCATACAACCATATTGGCGACTGGGGCCGTCCAATGGGATTAATCATCGCATGGATTTTAGAATATGGCATGCCAGAAACCGCCAACGAATTAAACAAATATTATCCCGCATCCACAGCACGTGCCAAAGAAGACGAAAACTGGCTAAATCACGCCAAGGAAATAACTTCACAACTACAATCTGATAACCCAGAATATAGAAAAATCTATAATAACTTCATGAAAATATCATTAGCACAAATGGATACATTATTAAAACGTATGAACATTTTGCCTTTTGATGTAACCATGGGTGAACGCGGGGTCGCGGAACACGTTCCAACCGTTCATAAAATCTTGGAATCCAAGAATCTTTTAACACTTGATGACGGTGCCCAAATTATCAACGTAAAACGCGAAGAAGACAATGCACCTATGCCACCGCTTATGTGGCGTACCAGTGCCGATACCCAAACATATGCCGCAGCAGATTTAACCGCCATATATTACCGCACACAACAAAACACACCAAATACCATAGGTTACTTTACCGACAACCGTCAAACATTGCATTTTAATCAAGTTTTTCGTGCGGCAAACCTTGCGAATTTAACAGATGCAACATTGTTTCATACTGGGTTCGGCGCGATAACAGGCCCTGGCGGGAAACCATTTAAAACCCGCGACGGTGGCGTGGCAAGTCTATCTGACATACTAGACATTGCAACAGACGCCGTTCGCGAACGCGTATCTGAATCCGGCAAAACATTGGACGAAGACACAATTAGCGCAATTGCATTAGCGGCCGTTAAATTCAACGATTTAATGCATGATGTACGTTCTGATTATATCTTTGATCCATCTGCGGTTACCAGTTTCGAAGGGCGCACTGGTCCATACATCTTGTACACGGCGGTCCGTTTGAACAGCGTATTAAAACGCGCGACATTTGACGCAGACGCAACATATATGCCAATGACCACAGACGAACGCAACTTGTTAATTGGTGTATTGGATTTTGAACGCACAGTCATCAGCGCATTTGAAAACCGTGCCACAGATATGATTGCCAACTATGCATATGATTTGTGCCAATTGATAAATACATTTTATCATAATTGCCCAATTCTACGCGAAGATGTGCCAGCCAACATCAGGGCAGGGCGTCTGCATATTGCCAAAACAGCCTATGATACATTGGCAAAAACAATTGATTTAATGGGATTAACCATTCCAAACGAAATGTAAAAAGAAAAAAAACGCCCACTTGGGCGTTTTATTTTACACTTCTTTTGTACGGTATAATAATACCATATAGATTTTTCTTGACTTTTCTGCGGGCTTAGGGCATAATGTGCGCGCTTTAATTTATAAAACAACAAGGAAAAACAAAAATGGCAGCGACAAAATCGTTAAAAAAGTGCGAATTAGACGCCAAATGGTATCTGATTGACGCAACTGATTGCACATTGGGTCGTTTGGCGGCATATACCGCAAACATCCTGCGTGGCAAACATAAGCCAACATGGACACCAAACATGGATTGCGGTGATCATGTTATCATTATTAACGCAGACAAGGTTGCTTTGTCTGGACACAAGGCTGACAAAGATCGTTTCTTCTGGCACTCTTTGTGGACAGGTTCTTTGAAATCTCGCACATTGGGTCAGATGCGTTCCGAAAAACCAGAAAAATTGGTTTTCAACGCAGTAAAACGTATGATGGGCCGTCGCACAGCGGTTGCTTTGGCAAATCAACGTTTGACAAAATTACATGTCTATGCAGGCAGCGAACACAAACATGCGGCACAAAACCCACAGGTTATTGATTTCGCAGGCTTGAACCGTAAAAACAAAAGGGGCGAATAATGGCAGAAGTAAAAAAGACAGCAACAAAGACAGTTAAAAAGGCTGCCCCTGCAAAAAAAACAACTGCAAAGAAGGCACCTGTTGCAACACCAAAATTAACAGACGCAACATACGCAACCGGTAAACGCAAAGATTCTGTTGCACGCGTATATTTAATGCCGGGCAAGGGCAATATCATAGTTAACGGCAAACCAGCTGCAGAATACTTCCGTCGCGCTGTATTGCAGATGATTATCGCACAACCATTCGGTGTTACCAAACGTGAAACATCATATGACATCGTTGCTTTTGTAGAAGGTGGTGGCTTATCAGGTCAGGCTGGTGCGGTAAAACATGGTATTTCCAAGGCATTGGAAAAAATTGAACCAGAATTACGCGCCACATTGAAGTCAGCAGGCTTCTTGACACGCGACAGCCGTGTTGTCGAACGTAAACACTATGGTTATCGCAAGGCACGTCGTTCCACACAGTTCAGCAAACGTTAATACGTTTGATGAACAAAAAAGCCGTTCTTTGGAACGGTTTTTTTATTGTATTGTCCACAGGATAATACAATTGTCATTCCGGGCATGCAAAAAAATGCATGGAAACGGAATCATACGTTTGATGAACAAAAAAAAGCCGTTCTTTGGAACGGTTTTTTGTTATTGCTTTCAATAAAAAACTGTGTATAATCAGACGGTGATTCTAATTAATTTAGGGGAAAACACATGTTTAAAAAAGAAAAAATCAAAGATTTACATTATTCAGTTAACGGACTGATTCCTGCGGATAAATTACAGGCCGCGGCCGATGAAATTTTACTTGAATACGGCAAGAAAGTTAAAATGGCTGGATTCCGTCAAGGCAAGGTTCCATTATCTATCCTGCGCCAAAAATACAATGCATCTGCATATGGCGAAGCAATCGACAAATTAATGAATCAGGATTTAAACGAATATATCGCGGATAAAAAAATCCGTCTTGCCGGCGCCCCAAAGGCAGATTTGGCTGGCTGGGAAATTGGCAAAGACGCCGAATATTCATTAGAATTTGATATTTTACCAACATTGCCTGAAATCGACTTGGAAAAAATCACTGTAACAAAAAAAGTTGCCGATTTAGATGAAAAAGAAGTTGATTTAGCATTGGAAAACCTTCGCAAATCACGCAGCACCGCGGAAAAACAAGATGACAAGTACAAAGCAGCCGACGGCGACGTTGCGGTTATTGACTTTACTGGCTTTATCGGCGACGAAGCATTCGAAGGTGGCGCAGCAAAAAAACATCATTTGATTTTGGGTTCTGGCGCATTTATCCCAGGATTCGAAGACCAAATTATTGGCCATAAAATTGGCGATAAATTTGATGTAAATGTTAAATTCCCTGCTGATTATCATGCCGAAAATTTAGCAGGCAAAGATGCACGTTTCGCAGTTGAAATCCACGAAATTCGTAAACATATCTTGCCTGAAATGAATGACGAATTAGCAAAACAGGTTGGTCAAGAATCTGTCGAAGCATTGAAGGAACACATCCGCAAGATTTTAACAGACCAATACACAGATGTATCACAACGTGATATGCGCAATGAACTGTTAGACATCTTGGCAGACAAGGTTAAATTAGATTTGCCAGAAACATTGGTTGACCAAGAATACAACATGGCAAAATCAGAATTCGAACGTTCTCATTCACATTGTGGCGATAAAAAATGCGACCACAAATGGGACGAAAAACAAGAACGCAAAGACGCGGAACGCCGTGTTAAATTGGGCTTAATCTTGGCCGAATGGGGCACACAAAATAAGGTTGAAGTAACACGCGAAGACCTGCAACAGGCAATCTGGGCCGAGGCATCACGTTACCCAGATCCAAAACAGGTATTTGACTTCTATAACAAGAACCAAAACGCATTGGCAATGCTGCGCGGCATGCTATTCGAACGCAAGGCATTAGATGCGATGTTAACACATGTCAAGACCAAGGAAAAGAAGGTCAAAGCAGACGACTTGTTCAAACAAGCACCTGTAAAATAAAAACAACACGCACCCCCACGGGTGCGTTTTTATTATATACCAAAGGATTTTGTTATGAAAGCTTATTTAGACATTCTTGAAAATGTATATAAAAATTCCAAGGACACACGAAATAATCGCACAGGAATTCCAGACATTGGTTTGGGATACGGCGCGACATTTGTACACGATATGTCCATGGGATTCCCTCTTATCACAACAAAAAAAATGGGATTAAAAAATATTGCAACTGAACTCGAATTCTTTTTACACGGTATAACCGATAAAAAATGGCTACAAGACCGCAAATGTAATATTTGGAACGAATGGGCAAACCCTATAAAGGTCGAACAAGAATACAACGCGCAAATGGATTCACTAAAACGCCGAAACATAACACCAAATAATTTAACAAAGGTCGCAACCCGCAACGCAATCATGGACAACGAACGCGACTTGGGGCCAATTTACGGTTTTCAGTGGCGACATTTTGGTGGAGAATATCAATGGAATGCCGAACGCATTGCGCGTAACCCAACTGATAATTTCAACCCACAAAAACCCGGTGTTGATCAGGTTGCAAACGCAATAGACAAACTAAAAAACGCCCCAAATGATCGCCGTATTATTATATCTGCATGGAACCCGTCAGACATGCATCAAATGGCACTGCCACCATGCCATATGATGCACCAACTAATCGTTCGCGATGGAAAAAT
This sequence comes from Alphaproteobacteria bacterium, assembly GCA_017546085.1. Taxonomy (GTDB): domain Bacteria; phylum Pseudomonadota; class Alphaproteobacteria; order Rs-D84; family Rs-D84; genus Enterousia. The sequence continues at coordinate 23,995 of JAFYXQ010000036.1, forward strand.
ATCCCTGATATGGACCCAGCGTTCCTGTGATATGTTTTTAGGCATACCGTATAACATCGCAAGTTACGCACTACTGCTGTTATTATACGCCAAAGAAGCAAACCTTACCCCACACATATTAAAGGGCGAATTACATGACGCACATATTTATACCAACCACATTCCACAGGTCTGCGAACAGTTGGTACGAAAACCGTATAAATTACCAACCGTTGAAATACCAGACAAAAACTGGCGCGGAATGTTAAATTGGCACGCAGAAAACGGCTTTATATTAAAAGATTACATGCACCACAGCGCACTACGTGGTGCAGTTGCACGATAAAGAAAAAATCCCGCATACGCGGGATTTTTTTTACTGCATTGGGTCAAAACATTCACCCGTACTTTCAGCACAACATTGGTAAACGCCACCACCAACATTCATCAGATTTTCACCCGCACAACAACCGTTTTCATCAGGTGGATTTCCATCAGAACATGTATCATACACTACTTCCTGTACATCAACATATTCTTCCTGTGGGGCAACCACGGTCGGTTCATCATAATCAACATTTGGGTCAACCATCGCAATTGGTTTTGCGGCTGTTGGTTCTGCAACAACATATTCATCATCTGCAACGAACATCTTTTCATTTTGCGATACGTTATACGCAGGTTTAGACGCAATAATTTCTTCTTCGCTAACGACCACCGGCGCAACTGTCGGTTCTGCAACAACCGCAGGAACAACATTGGCATCTTCGACCACCGGTTCTTCAATTACTGGAACCGTTTCAGTAACAGATACATCAACCACCGTTTCTGTCTTATCCTGATCAATCACTGGTTCTGGCATAACATCCGGCACAACATCAATCACGGGTTCAGGTTCTGCCACAGAAACCGTTTCCACGACACCTACAAACGGAATTTCTGCCACTTCTTCCACAGATTGAACCGCAGGCGCCACATCAACCGTTTTTGTTTCGACAAAATCTTCGGCTTCTGTTGTTGTATTTGAAATCAGCGCAGGCGTATTATCATTCACAGAATTCTGATACAGCCACAACGCGAACACAGACAACACAATCAGTACCACCAACATAATATAATACAGCACATTTGGTTTCTGACGCACCACATTTGAATTATCAGCAACCGCCGGCACATCCCCAGCAATTGGTGAAACCGGTCTAAACCCAGAACTAATCGGCGCGATCACAACATCGGGCCTCTCTGTCGGCAAAGATGACACAACCGGCGCATGAACATCGACTGTTTCTTCTTCGTCAATATTTTCTTCTGCAATAACTGGTGCATCTTCTACACCTTTGACATCAGAAATCCCAAGTGTCGGGACAGGTTCTACAATTGGCGCAGGCGCAGGAACTTCTATTTCAGGCACATCCCACCCCCCCAACAATTCAGAATCTATTTTCACAGGCACATCATCATTTTCTGTGATTGGGGCGATTGTATCCAACACAGGACGCGCAATTGGCATTTCCTGAAATTCTTGGTCTGATTCTTCTGCGATTGGCACCATAGAAACAGGCGGCGTAAACGACAGCGGCTGAATAACCGACCCTATATTTTCAGGAATTTCGACAACATCCTTGTACTCTTCATCGTCTTTTCCAACTTCATCAGAAACATCAGAATCATCAAACCGAATTGGTTTAAATGCAATTTCATCATCCAGAATATTTGGATTTTTATCAAACAATGGTTTTACTTCTTCATCAGCCATACCTTCCACCCCAGGTTCAGATTCTGTTTCGAACGGAATAATATCAGTTTTATTTTTTTCAATCACAGCAGGCACTTCGGGCACATCAACGACCGCAGCCGCTGTAACGATTGGTCGTGCAGGCAAATTTTCCTGTTTTCCCAAACGTTCCAATATTTCACGCGCCACTTGTTCTTCTTCGGTCGCATTATCAAGCCGCTGTTGCGCACTAAGCAAGCGTTTTTTTGCGCGCGCCAGTTTTTCAGTTGTGGTATCAATCTGCGCTTCGGTCTTTAAAATTTTTGCAGCAGATTGCTTTGTTGGTTCGCGTCCAATTCCACGACGCAGTTCTGCTAATTTTGCACGCAATACCTTTAACCTGGTCTGTAATTCAGAAATTGTCTGTGTTGTTTTTTCGATTGTTTCACGCGACCGTTCGATTGTAAGGCCCGCATCCCCCAACCGTTCATTTGCCGCCCGCATCGCAGCATCATGACGGAATGCGTTTAAATCAGCCAATTCAGCATTCAAATCATCGCCATTTTCATACGCACGCACCAACGCATCATATTGGGCGAGCCCCGCATATTCAATATCCAGTTTTTGATATTTATTATCCTTTTTTGGGCGCACAGTTTCCAAATCAACGCCATAATCGTTCATCAGGATATCGTCCCACTTACGATTTCCATCAGGATTAATTACCAACAAAACATTTGGTTTAACATCAGTTTCCAGATAATCAACAACAAAGACTATCTTTTTATCTGCATCATAATAGGCACGAAAAACATTACCGCCAATATCATAATCGACATAGGTTAAAGACTGATAAAGATTCTCTCTCTCGTTCTGCATGGACGTTCCCCGTAACTTGTTAAATTATTTCTTTTTTGGTGGCGCGAATTGATATGCCTGTTTACAGTGTTCGTAACAATATGGTTTCCCAACGAACACCGTTTCCCCACAGAAATGAAACCCTTCGGAATCAGGATCGCCAATTGGCCAACGGCATTGATTCGGTTTCAACGCAGCCATTTCAAGCGAATGCTGAACGATTCGTTGATGCACCGCGAGCACCTTATTATCAGTCTTTTTACTTGTTGCCTTTGGTATAACAACCTTTGGTGTTGCCTTTGGCTTTTCTTCCTTGACTTCTTCTACGACTTTTTTTGTTGCCACAACCTTCTTTTCCGGTTTTTCAGCAGTTTTTTTCGCACCCGCCCCCTTCGTAGATTCCTTCTTTGGCGCGGTCTTTTTTTCAGGTTTCGCAGGCACCACAACGGCACTTGTTCCTGCGGCCTTGGCATTCCAGCCCAATCGATTTAATTTACCCACAATTGCGTTTTTTGACATTCCCAAACGCTTGCCGATTTCAGACGTTGACAACCCCTTGCCGGTCAGCGCCTTTAACTTTTTCAGCATAATATTATCCCAACCCTTGCTCATTTTACAAAATCCTTGTTATACATTATAATGTTAGTCTAGCACATTTCCGATTCGAAAGGCAAGGGGGAAAAATATGATTTTTAATATATTTTTTATAATTTTATTAACGTGCGCACTGATTTTATCTGTTTTGATATCCATCGCAGATTTTCGCCGCAGAATCATCCCCGACGCATACTTATTTCCATTAATGCTGATTGGCTTAGCCATTGTGGGATTTTATTCATACCCGATTAACATTCAGACGGCCACAATTGGGGCAATATTTGGATATTTATTATCATCAATTGTTGGGTTTACATTTGATTATTTTATGCGGAAACGCGATTCAAACATAATTAGTCCGATTGGCATGGGCGACATAAAACTAATTGGGGTTGGGGGGCTATGGCTGGGTGTAAATGGATTGGCATATGCCCTGATTATCGCATGCGTGGTTGGTGCGATATGGGCACGAATTCAGAAACAAAAATACGTACCATTTGCGCCATTCTTTTTATTTGGTGGAATTTTATCTTTTATTGGCTTGTATTTTTTGTTATAATTGTTTAAAGTATCATTCGTCAAAGGAAGGGGAATGGGAACCAAGCGCGCAATATACAGATTACTTGCACCGATATCGCTGATGTACATCTGCGATGGTTTTTGTGCCGTTCCATTTTCTGATTACGGCATGATTCAGAACGTTCAGACATATTCATCGAACCCATTTTACGACAAAAATGCGGCATATAATCAGCGCATGCCAACACCGGTTTACGCGACTGGTCCAAACGTTGAAAGCAATGATTGTCAAACGATTGTATCAACGGTTGTTGCACAAACCTGTGCAACCATGAACAATTGCAGAAACGCCCAGCTTAGTGATATTCGTCCAACTGTAATCTTATCATTATCGCGCATACCTGGGGGTAATTATGCGACATCATGCGCGGGATATTTGGACACAATATTTAATCAGTATCGTTCGAACAATCAGGGTGGGGTTAAAATTGGTGGTTCGCCTGTACCATTTCCCGTTGCAACGACACCGAACCCGACCGTAACACCCCCAACGACGACAATAACATTTGGTTCTGGCGCCCAACCGGCCCCTGAATGGAAGACGGAAATGGCGGAACGCAGTGCGGAAATTCAGGAATTACAATCATCGATGTACAACGATCCAAAATTGGCGATGGCAAATTTTCCGAAAACGATTGATGATTTATCATTTACGGAACGAATAAACATACGCGCAATGGGATACGAACCATTCAAGGATAGCAAGGCATACCACGGTATCGACCTTGAATCCAAGACAGACTACCTTACCCGCAAGGCAGAGGAGGCCGCCACCACCCGCAAATATTGCGAGGAGAAATATGGCACAACCATTGCCGAATTGCGTCGTGAAATCGAAACCCTGAATAACTGCATTGCCCAGAAAAAAAGTTTTAAATCATGCACCAATAAATCCGTTGGCAAATTCACATCGGATGGCAATTGGCTGACGAATGTCTGCGCAACCCTGGGCAACGGTATTGTCGGCGATTGGTGTGAAAAGTTGACAATAAAAAAAAAAACGGGAGGGGGTAATGGGTAATATGTCCGATTTATCATCAAACCCGCCAAAAGAAACCGCACCCACGTGGTCCCTAAACACAATCCCCGACCAAAGATACAGCAGGGAAGGTTATTTGTACCCAAATTATCCCACCACAACTAATGGTTCAGGCGATACAAATGCTATGCAATTTTCAAGTCTGAATGCAAACGATAACAATTGTGTTGGTTTGTCTTTCAGTACAAATAACTCAACGCAAAATGAATTTCCTACGCCTATTGAAGATTATATAAACAAGCAATTTTCCGCGTTGCAAAAAAATAACACTAATATTAAATGCAGCGACAGCCTCCAAAAACCAATTGAAAGATATACTCATCTCGATAAAGTTTTCCTGTC
>JAFYXQ010000037.1 GCA_017546085.1 Alphaproteobacteria bacterium
ATTTTTCTTCACCTGCTTTCCAGTCGACATCACAATGTTTTAATGTTAATTCTATTTCCCTTTTGCCATTGTTGTAATACGGGTTGGTTGCAAACAAAGTTTGGTATTGTGTGTTTTTAGTTTCGTATCTGTTTTTGCATGTAACATAAAAACTATATTCTTCTGATGTGGTGGTGTGATGTACATTTGTGCCGTTATAAGGTATTTCAATATCTTTGTTATTGTCGCGAATAACAATCTTGCAGCCGGCATTAGTGGTAATTTTTTCACCTTGTGGGGGTATTAATCTGAAAGCGATTTTTTTTTCTGTATCAGATGTTTTGGTTGTTTTTGGTTTTTTTATTTTGGAGGTACAATTTCTTTCAATTACCTTTAGCAGGTTGTTTCGCCTTGTAGGGTCGGAGACAATTTTTTTGAAATTTTCGTCATTGCTAATATACTGCTTAACGGCACCATCATTCATTATTGTTTTTGGGTTCAAAATCTTGGAATCTCGGATGTTGTTGATTTTAAATACATCTCTTACGCAGTTAAAATATTCTGTGTAATCAATATCATTGTTTGCAAAAGAATTAAATGGCGTGCATATATATATGCAAACACACGATAAAAAGACAAATAAAAATCCCCTCACCGAAACCTCCATATCATACGGCTTTATTTTACCACAAATCATGTGATATCTCAATCTTGTTTTTTATTTGCAATCGCAATACACAAAACCGAAAATCCCAATATTATTTTCAGCCACGCATTCATTCCCATCGCACGATATGGTGTTTTATGCGCCCCCCACACAAATCCATCAATTGACCCACGCGCCCCAACTGGCAACGAAGATATTATTTCACCATCAGATGCGATAAATGCACTTATACCCGAATAATTTGCACGAATAATTGGCAAACCTGATTCAATTGCATATCTGCGTACCATATCAAGATGCTGATACGTCCCCGGTGTATTTCCAAACCAATTATCATTTGTAATATTAACTATCGCATTTATACCCCCTGCCCCATTTGGCACAAGCGAATCAGAAAATACAATTTCGTAACAAATGGCGGGTGCAAATATAAAATTATCCAAATTAATTATTTCTGCGCCCCCCCCTTTAATCAAATTAGCCGGCGAAGGCAAAATACCCAACGGACTATATTCACCAAATGGAACCAGATGCGATTTACTGTAAATTTTATCTATACCACCATCCGCATCCACAATAACCATCGAATTATACAGGCCGCCATTATCAAACGTATTTGCACCAAATATCATTGGTTTTTTTACTAATTGCGACATTTCAATAACATCATCCTTCATCAGAATAAATGGATATGCAGTTTCCGGCAAAACAACAAAATCAACAGATTCTGTATCACCAGTCAATTGTACTAAATCACGAATATTTTCAGCCGCCCTTTGAAGCAAGGCCGCCCTATCATGCGATGCTTTTTGCATTTGATTTTCCCCCGGCTGAACAATTCGAATCATATGCGTGATTTTATCAGCCCCCACATCTGCACGTTCCATATTATAACCACCCAACATAACGCCAAAACCAATCAACAGCGAAAATATCACCATCGGCATAAATCGTGCACGATTACGTAAAAATTCAACCGCTGCCGCAACAAATCCAATTATCACAAACGTTAACCCCAACGCCCCCCACACCGACATAGAATTAGCAAGCCCCGGCCACGGCATTGTAATATTTGCAATTGGATTCCACGGGAAACCTGTAAACAACCATTCGCGCGCCCATAACACCAATACCCAAACAACAGCAAACATAAAAGGCCGCGCAGATGAACTTAATTTTTTTTGCGCAATCACAATAAATGGCCACGAAAATATCAGCGCGCCTGCAATCGCCAAACCAATAACACCCGGCACTGTCCAAATTGCAAATTGTTTTGCTATTTCAGGAACAACATATATCGAATGCAAAACCCACCAAAACATTGCAACACTATACACCGCCCCAAATGGCAAAACACGTAAAAACGTACGCCAAAATCCGCCAATATTTTTATTTCTAACTGTCAACCAATATGCGCCTGCGACCCCGACCAATGTCGCCCACCAACAATAAAAAGGCGCAAAACCAAACGCTGCAACCCCACCAAACACTGCGTATAGCACGTATTGCCAAAATCCATTTTTACATATTTCAAAACGTTTTAACCACGCAATCATTTTCGCCCCCGGACAACAAGAACCATCTGCACAAACAAATTCATTCGTATCCACATATGGATTTTTTATACCTAATTTTTGCAGTGTTTTTGCTTCCTTCATTTCCATAATTGCCGCCTCGTCATCGGTAACATGATCTAATCCCATCAAATGATAAACACCATGAACAACCATATGCGCAACATGATTTTCAAATGGAATTTTTGCCAACTCAGCCTCGCGCTTTACAGTATCAAATGAAATATAAATATCCCCCAACAAAACATCATCCCCCAATTCAAACGACAATACATTTGTTGGTTTATCCACATTTCTATACGTCTTGTTTATTTCATGAATTTCATCATCATCGGTCAGAATAATAGACACCTCTGACTTTCTATATACGGCAGAATCCAGCGCAGACACAATTTTTTCAAAATTAATTTTATAGCGATTCCAACGTTCATCATGCACATCAACAAAGACTTTCATTTTCAGATTCCTATCGTTTATATTAAATCCACACGTGATTGATTGTTTATATTTTCTATTACTTTTTTCTGTAATACTTTACTTGTTCCTGTTTCAAATTGATACTTAGCTTTTGCAATTTTATCTATTGATGGGGAATAGACAGCATCATCCTTAATCCTGACAATTCCTTGTTTAATAATCTCTACATCTTCTGGACTGATATATTCGCAAACAGGCAACTGTTTAGTTCCATGTGTAATCCTATTTTGTTCCAACATCAATAAATCTTCTATATTATCAAGACGCACAAGCCCACACGGCAATGCTTTTTTCCCCTTGCCATCATAAATCAGCAACCGCCCTGGTTCCATAGTATCTTCATCATAAACTTGCAAATATTCAGAATTGTTTTTAAGGGCATTTTCTATGGTATATGGCGCTTCACCTATACAATTTAGAATAACCTTATCAGAAATATCCCCCAACATATATGTCGCACAAATTGCATATTTATTGGACATTCCGCCCCACCTTGTTTTTCTTATTTTTCCATATTGACGAACATATAAATCTGCAATATCTTCCTTTGCCATTCCTGCATTTACAGCATCACGCACTGGCGCACCCGAATTTCCATCAATTGTAAACGTATTTTCACCTGCATTATATGCAGTAACCACAAAAGAAACAAACATACGCGCATCTATTGGCACATCAAACGCCTTTTTCATATTAGGATAAATCCTTTCACGCAGCCATGAATCTGTTAATTTTTTCGCCTCTTCTAACGTTACCTTTGTATCCTTCTTCGTCAGTTTTCTGCCCAAATGTTTTTCTGCAAAATTCTTATGCGACGGATCATCTATCGTAAATCCAACACCAAATGTCGATGTTCCACGACTACCATTATCTGAATATGTTTTTTCTATAAAACCTTCTGTAAGAAACAAATGTGCCAACACATACGGATGTATTGCATTAATCTGCTTATTCCATTCTTCATCTGACAAATTTGGATTTATCGAAAAATCTTCTATTTTCACTACTTCTTTTTCTGTTACTTCTGCAACATTTTCAGTTTTATTCCCTTCTTCTTCCTTGAACATACCTTTTATAAGCGAATCATCACGTGTTAAATCCGCCCCAGCAACAGCCACCATCAATGCAAAATAATATGACGCATACGCAGTAAACACAGGATTTTTTTTCTTGCCCTTAAATTTTTTTTCCATGGCAGCCAACAATGAATTACTTACAAAAACACCATTCATTCCACGCAATAAATATTCAACCGCCAACAATAACGCCGCACCTGACAACTTACCAAACTGACGAAAATTTTCTTTTGCAAGCTCTATTAATTCTTTCTTATTAACATCAATACCTTCGCGCAAATTCTTAGGCTTTTCTGCAACCTTTTTTAAAAATTTCCCAGCCTCTTTTACTCTGGATTTATCTGCCATATTTACTTCCTCCCCAAGCCTGATTTCTTTGCAATTTTTGAACGCATCCGCGCATAATTTGGTGCAACAAACGGATAATCATCTGGCAATCCCCACTTTTCACGATATTGCTGTGGGGTCATATTAAATCTTCGTTTAATATATCTGCGCAACATCACATGCCACGTACCATCTTCCAGACATTGAATTTTATCCGGCGCAATTGAATCTTCGATTTGTTGCGGCGTAACTGATGTTCCACGCAGAATTTCACGTGCACGCGCAACCGCCTCCTCCATACTAAGTGCAGGATTAGCATTAATCGCCGCAGCAGCAAGATTCGCAACCGCCAACGTAAATTCAGAATTTTTATTTGCCAATTGAACAATTCCTTTATATACTTATAAGCCACAGTATATCACAAATAAACCCTAAATAAAAGCCCACAAAAATGACACGCCCACTTGCTGATTTAATGCGTCCCAACACAATTTCTGACATTGTTGGTCAAACGATATTATTGGGCGAAAACGGCATTGTTCGCCGAATGGTTGATAACGGAAAATTATCAAATCTGATACTTTGGGGTCCACCCGGGTGCGGCAAAACAACAATTGCACGCGCATTGGCAAATTCTGTCGAAATGGATTTTGTACCAATGTCTGCGGTATTTTCAGGCACCTCAGATATAAAAAAAGCGATGGACACCGCCCGAATGAACAAAAATATCGGTCGCGGCACGTTACTGTTTATCGATGAAATTCACCGTTTTAATAAAACACAACAGGATACCCTGTTACCATATTTGGAAGATGGCACAGTCGTATTCATTGGCGCAACAACAGAAAACCCAAGTTTTAATTTAAACAACGCATTATTATCACGATGCCACATTGGCGTACTTCAGCCATTATCAACCGAAGATTTATTAACATTAATATCACGTGCAGAAAAATTTACATCAAAAAAACTGCCTTTGAACAACGAAGCCCGCACACACCTTGCACAAATGTCAGATGGTGATGCACGTTTTTTATTAAACACAGTTGAATATCTGCTTAATGCGAATTTCAAAAACGACCTAACCTCTGACGAACTAGACAATGCGGTTCAAAAACGCGCCCCATTATCAGACAAGGGTGGTGATGAACATTATAATTTAATATCTGCGGTTCATAAATCCCTCCGTGCAAGTGATACTGACGCCGCACTATACTGGACAGCACGCATGATGACATCAGGTCAGGACCCCATGTATATATTTCGCAGACTGACACGTTTTGCGGTCGAAGATATCGGCCTTGCCGACCCGAACGCATTACAAGTTGCAATTGCGGCATGGTCTGCATACGAACGTCTTGGCAGTCCAGAGGGCGACCTTGCCCTAACCCAACTTGTTATTTATTTGGGAACCGCCCCCAAAAGCATTGGCAATTATCGCGCACAAAAGGCAGCATACGCAGCCGCCCGTGCATCAGGCAATCTGATGCCACCAAAAAATATTTTAAATGCGCCGACAAAAATGATGAAGGATTTAGGATATAACGCAGGATACATTTATGACCCCGATACAGAAAACGGTTTTTCGGGTCAAAATTGTTTTCCAGAATCCATGGGGCGTCAAAAATTTTATCACCCTGTTGAACGCGGTTTTGAACGCGAAATTAAAAAGCGTCTTGAATACTGGGACAACCTACGAAAAAAAATGAACGAACACAAATAAATTCATAAAAAAGCACTACTTTTAACTTCCGATTTGTGTTATAATCATGTGCAAGAGAATGAAAAAACTGCTGACGTACATTTTTACGCTTATGTTTTTTACCCCGATTGCACATGCGGCAGACGGCACTATTTCACGTGTGATACCAACATCTAATGACACGAAGACATCTGCATCTGATCAAACATCCACATCGCGCACCACTGTGGCACGCGCGCCCACGACACAAAAATCAGACATCACCGTTCGCAGTACTGTATCACGTGTATTTTCAGGCGCACCTGACATTCAGGAACCACAACGCGATATCGTATCACGTTCTGGCACAATAACCCGTTCAATAACCCCAACAAATAAATCTGAAACAAACACCGCGCGCAGTAATTTGGAAACGGCGGTAAATACAGTTGGTCGAAACAAACGCGTTTCCGCGGCAAGCATTAATAACGATCCAACCGTACGACGTGCTGGTGTTGTTCTGCGCCCTTCCACCGCAGAGGTTGGCGGTCGCGCCACAATCGGGGATAGCGGGATTCAAACAGGTTCCAATATTGACGAGGCTGTACGCCGCGTACAATCACGCGCCGCCACCGCAGAAAGCATTGTAGAGGCACAACAACGCCTTGAACAAACGGCAACATTAAACAAATCGTGTCAGGAACAATATAACGATTGCATGGATCAGTTCTGTGCGGTAATCGATGCAAACCAAAAACGTTGTTCATGTTCATCAAACATAAAAAAATATGCCAAGGTCGAAGAAGCGGTCAAAGATGCCAACAATCAGTTAAACGATGTTGCCCAACGCATTCGTTATGTTGGCCTATCCGCTGATGAAATCCGCGCAATCATGACCGAGACGGAGGCCGAAGAAGCCCTATCCGGACAGAAAGACAAATCAGAAACGCGTAACATGTTGGCAGAAATCGAAGAATTGATTGCCAATCCAAACATCGAAGCCACAGGAACATTTTCACCTAATTCGATGCTTGGCGGATTGGACATGACCGATTTGAATTTTTCCACAGATTCTGCAAATTTATTTAGTCTTGATTTCTTGAACACGGACACGACATCCAGTTTTTCAAATCTGCGTGGTTCAGAATTGTACAACGCAGCAAAAAGTCGTTGTCGCACCATCCTCAATCAGTGCAAGGATGCGGGTGCCACCCCAAATCAAATTAGCGGGAATTACGACCTTGCCATTGACAAGGATTGCATTGCATACGAACAGGGTTTAACAAAAATGAATGAAACCCTTGTTTCAAACGTGCGCAGCGCAGGCCTGATGTTACAGAAGGCGCGCCTTGCCGTCTTACAAAACAAAAACCAATATGATGCCAAGGGGTGCATTGCGGCCCTAAACACATGCATGACAGATGATATGGTATGCGGTTCCAATTATTTCAAATGCATCGATCCGACAAAAAAATACATCGACGAAAATGGCGAAGTTGTACTGGGGCAAGACATTTCAAAAATTACCGATTTTATGAAAGATTTTAATGCATCTATTGGGACCGAATTTCTCGACGATTCATATAAATCAACGATTACTGATGATTTTTGTTCTGGCACCAATTCCGGAAATTCACCATCCGGCGCCGATGGTAAATGTGTTGCAAAATACCTATTAACAAAAATTGGAACCAAACAGAACGTTACAGACGAAGGCTTATGCCGCGCAGTATTGGACAAATGTCAATATTACACATACAAGGACGAAACGTATCAGCCATATAATGACGTTGTTGTAAATTACATTCAACGCGCCATGGTAAACATACGTGCGGCCCAATCTAAAATAATATCAGAATATGCATCTGGCTGTATGTTGGATATTGCAGACTGCTATAATAAACAGGTATCACAAATTAATTCATGGTCATCATCTGCAACGGTTGATAACATATCACGCGTAATGCGTGGCGCATGCCGTAATGTTGCCCTGACCTGTGGATACGCAATATTTGCAGGGGAAGAGGATGATACGGATGATACGGATGATACGGATGCAGATACAATAATTGATGATATTTCCGCAATGTTCTATCAGTCATTATTATGTCCTGAAAATTCAACATACTACCCAATCAGTCAGGATGAATTCCCCAACAAATGTTCAACATCCGGTCAACTACAATGTGAAACAGATGGCAATAGTCCCGTAACAGACAACGGTGTTGGTAACGGCTATAAATGGATAAATCAGTTATGCCGTTGCAATACGGGCTATGTCGCATGGGGCAGTCAGTGCATGACCCTATGCCCCACACACAGCAGCCGCAACAATGCAACCGGCAAATGTGAATGTGTTGAAAATTACACAATGCAAAATGGCACATGTGTACAAAACCAACAATAACCCACATTATCCCCGCCGCCATTATCATCCCACCCTATTTTGCCTGCACCACGAAGTTTTAACGAAGTTTTGCCTGCACCACGAAGTTTTAACGAAGTGGTGTCATTCCTGCGCCCACCCTTGTCATTCCTGCGCAGGCAGGAATGGGGTCC
>JAFYXQ010000038.1 GCA_017546085.1 Alphaproteobacteria bacterium
ATGCTGTGATAGCTGTTTCATTTGCACCTACACGACCATCGATACCTTCAACCGTTGTTTTGTCTGCTTTCAAATCAATAGCTGCATTGATCTGTGTATCTGCGCCTTGCAATGCTGTGATAGCTGTTTCATTTGCACCTACACGACCAGTCAATGTTGTAACATCCAAGTCTTCGATTGCTTGTACCAATTGAACACAATAAACAAAACAAAAACAAAACAAAAAAAAGAAAGGAAAGCAAAATGAAAAAAATATTAACAGTATCTTTGGTTGCCATCATGGCAGTATCAGCCGCCCGCGCAGACATCGCATCTGTAAAGTACGTTGATGACAGTATCAAACCTGTAACTGAATCAGTCGCAACAAAAGCAGCAGCAGCAGACTTACAAGCGTTGACAACAACTGTTTCTGACATGGACGCAGCATATAAAGCGGCTGACGAAGCATTGGATGGTCGTTTGACAACAGTAGAAACAACGTATGCAACAAAAGAAGAAATGGAACGTTTTTTTGTTTCGTTCATGGAAAGCAGATGTAAAAAAAATCCCCACAATGGGGATGGTATTAAGTGTTCTAAGATTTGTTTTTTAAAATAGGCTGATTAGGCCAATCCCTAAAATTGCTGCGATTATCGCGCCGATTGTCAATGGCCAAAAGTATTTCTTTACAATCGAGTTTGCGCGTTCTTGGAAAAAATACAGCAGGGTGGCAATTATCGCAAATCGACCCGTGCGGAATATCGCAGATACACCCAAAAATAACCACATCGGAAATCCAATAAAGCCCAACCATATCGCAAGTAATTTATATGGTATCGGTGTTACAGCGGTCAGAACAATTATTAATATACCATATTTGCTAAACATTGGTTTAACAGTTGTTTCTATTAATTCTGGATTTGAAAATGTTTCGATTAACCAAACACCAACCGAATCGTACAGCCATAGACCAATCATATATGCGATTGCGCCGCCAACAATGGAACCTAATGATGCTGCAATTGTGATTGGAACTGCACGTTTTTTATTCGCAATGATGGGTGGGGTCATGAAAACTTCTGGGGGGATAAATAGAAATATTGATTCGCATATGGTTAGAAAAAATACAACCCATGAATATCCGCGTGATTCCGATTTTTTTAATATAAATTCTGAAAATTTCATTTGCGACCCCCTAAAAAAATTTACTTGATTGTAATTTATTATTTTTTATTTTACAATCATAATAATAACTGGGGTTAATGGTATGGCAAAAAGACAATTTAATTCAAATCGGCCAGAACGTGTGGCGAGTAAGGTTCAGACAATCGTCGCAGAAATTCTGCGCGATAATTATTCCGATGATTCTATATTAGGCGGGGTGTCATTGGTGGGCGCGGTCGCGCATGGGGGATTGCAATTTGTGCGCTTGTTTTTCTATTCCAGAAATCAGGATATTGATGCGGTGCAAAAAAGACTCGATGATGTTACGCGTACAATCCGATTCGAATTGGCACGACGTATGAATCAAAAATATGTGCCTGATATCAGATTTTCTTATGATGACACGCTTGAAAAAGCGGCTAGGATTGACGAGTTGTTGAATAATTTGGATGTTTAGTTGTGCTGAAGCGGGTCTTGTTTTTGACAGATGCATTGTGTAAGGATTGTTTTCTGATTGCTAATAAGTTTGTGGGGAATGCGTATTCAATTTACTATGCATTGCCGGAAAAGATAAATAATAAAAATCATACTATGTTCGTTTGGGAAGATGCAGGGTTTACATGCGGATTCCTGACCGCGTATCTGGAATGTGGAAATGCATATGTTGAAAACCTGTATGTCGATAAAAATTGTCAAAGACGCGGAATAGGGGCTGCGTTGATAAAAGCATATGAAGATGTCGCACGAAAAAATGGTGCAAGTAGTTTGATTTTGCAGTCGAGAAATACAGTTCAGGCATTAAGATTCTATAAAAAAATGGGTTTTGAGAAGATTGCTGAAAATATGTTTGTAGGAAAAAAATTGTAAAAAATAATCTTGATAATGTGATAATACTGGTTTATTATTGCCGCATGAAACAGTCGAATATTAGAAACTTTTCCATTGTTGCACATATTGATCATGGGAAATCAACGCTGTCTGACAGGTTGATTGAATTTACAGGTGGACTGCAATCGCGTGAGATGAAGGCCCAGGTTCTTGATTCAATGGATATTGAACGCGAACGTGGTATTACGATTAAGGCGCAGACTGTGCGATTGAATTATACTGCAAAAAATGGAGAGGTGTATCAGCTGAATTTGATGGATACGCCAGGGCATGTTGACTTCTCGTACGAGGTGTCGCGTTCGCTCGCCGCGTGTGAAGGTGCGTTGGTATTGGTCGATGCAACACAGGGGGTTCAGGCACAGACATTGGCAAACGCATATTTGGCATTGGATAATGATTTAGAAATGCTGCCGGTGTTGAACAAGATTGACCTGCCGTCAAGTGATGTTCAAGGAACGCGTGAGCAGATTGCAGATGTTATTGGACTTGATGCAGGTGATGCATTGGCAGTATCTGGAAAAACAGGTGATGGTGTTCCTGAATTACTCGAAGAAATTGTTAATAAATTGCCGCCACCGCATGGTGATGAAAATGCACCGACACGTGCGTTGTTGGTAGATTCTTGGTATGATTCGTATTTAGGTGTTGTGATTTTGGTGCGTGTTGTTGATGGTACACTAAATCGTGGGCAAAAGATTAAGTTTATGGCAACTGGTGCAGAATATGTGGTTGATAAAATCGGTTATTTTACACCAAAAATGGTCAATGTAGATAAACTGCATACCGGTGAAATCGGATTTATTATCACAGGTATGAAGACAATCCATGATTGTAAGGTTGGTGATACTATTATTGATGCGCGTGCTGAAAATGCGCAAATGTTGCCTGGGTTTAAACCGTCTGTGCCGGTGGTGTTTTCTTCGTTCTTTCCGGTAGAGGCTGATGATTACCCGACTTTCCGTGAAAGTGCAGAAAAGTTAGCCTTAAATGATGCTTCGTTTATGTTTACGGTTGAAAAATCTTCTGCGCTGGGGTTCGGGTTGCGTTGTGGTTTCTTGGGCTTGTTGCATATGGAAATTATCAGTGAACGATTGGCGCGTGAATTTAATCTGAATCTGATTAATACTGTCCCAAGCGTGTTGTATAAAATTCATATGCGTAATGGTGAAGTTATTGATTTGGAAAATCCTGCAGATATGCCAGAAGCAACGCGAATCGCTGCAATTGAAGAACCATGGGTGCGCGCGACAATTATGATGCCTGATAAATATATGGGCGGGATTATGTCTTTGTGTGCAGAAAGGCGCGGTGTTCAGGAAAATATTTCCTATGTCGGGAATAGGGCGGTTTTAGTGTATCAATTGCCATTGGCAGAGATTGTCTTTGATTTCTATGATAGGGTAAAGTCCATATCTTCGGGGTATGCATCTTTTGATTATGTTGTGTATGGATATCAGCCGTCTGATTTGGTCAAGGTTTCAATACTTGTTAACGAAGAAAATGTGGAGCCGTTGTCTTTTATGTGTCATAGGTCGTTTGCCGAAAAACGTGGACGTCAGATTGTCGAGAAATTAAAAGATCTAATCCCAAGACATCAATTCAAAATACCGTTGCAGGCCGCAATCGGTGGAAAAATTATCGCGAGAGAGACTATCGCTGCGTATCGTAAAGACGTTACTGCGAAATGTTATGGGGGGGATATAACACGTAAACGTAAGTTGCTGGAAAAACAAAAGGAAGGAAAGAAGCGTATGCGTTCCTTTGGTAATGTGGAAATTCCGCAGTCTGCGTTTATTAATGCATTGAAAGTATCGTAAAAAAAAATTAAAAAGGTAAAGTATGAACTGGTTTGAATATTTGAAAAAAACATCATTAAAACAAATTTGTGTAGATTGGAAAGAATTTCAAAAATTAAGACGTAAATATGCCAAGACATTGGAACAGCGTAATTACAGAAGCAAAAAGATGCAACTGTATCCTTGTATGAACATAATCCCAACTGGGCATCAGTATGCGTTTTTCACCAATTATCAGACGAAATATTGTTCAAAGTTTTTTGGTAAAAAATGTAATGAAACATGTACGTGCCACAAGATTCATGATGAATATTGGAAGTTTTATGATGATGCAAAATCCTTGAGAATGCAGATTGCTGAATTCTGGGGTAAGAAATTCCAAAATGTAAAATAAGTTGATTAGGGGGAATTGCTGATGTCAATGTTTAAGTATTTGTTTTCAACTAGCTGGAATCAGAAACTTGCAGACTGGAAAGAATACAAGAACTTAAAAAGTGCATTACAATTAACTGAAACAGAAGAAGGACAAGCAAAAAAGGCGATTTCATTATTCCATACTTATGAGGAATGGTTGAGTAGAAGAAAGATTTTTTGTATTAATTATATCGAAGATTCAGAACCAGAAATAGGACCCGATTTTGTTAAGGTTTATTGTAAAAACTTTACAAATGGCATATGTAAAAATAATGAATGTTCTTTGAAGAAAGCAAATGATAACTATGCGACTATTTGTATAAAAAAGATGAATATACAAAACAGTCTGGATTCATTTTGGTCAAGAAAGTTAAATAATATAAAGTAATTAAAAAAAGAGGTTTTATGATGTCTGTGTTTAAATATTTATTTTCAACATCGTATGCGCAGAAAAAAACAGATTGGCAAGAATATAAGCGTCTGAAAAAACAATATCAATCCGCAGTGATGAGTTTGGAAAAAGATAGAAGCGGTCTGCAACAGTTTTTTGATGTTTTGGATAAGCCTGGGATGAATTCTTGTTTTGTTACGTACATCGATAATATTACATATGAATCACCAGTTGTTTATACGCATAAGTGTTCAAATTTTGATGAAATGGGTGTATGTGAAAAAATAAATTGTCCGTATCAGAAAGCTCATGCGCAATATGTAAAAAAAATGCATGCTGTGGAAAAAATTGAAGTCGCATATAAATTGTTTTGGATAAACAGGTTTGCGCGTGAAAGATAATTAAAAAAGGGGGCGCATATGGCGCATCAGTTCTTTTTTAATCCTTATATTTTAGACAACTTGCCTGCGCCAAGTGCAGGGTTTGATGTTGTTCAAGATATTTCAGAACCAAGATTGCGTATGTATATTACCAGTCGGGGTGTTAAAACATTCTTTGTGCGCAAGCGTGTGCATGGCAAGGATAAGCGTATTTTAATTGGAAAGTATCCAGATATTGATATCGAAAATGCGCGTGCAGCAGTCCCAATCTTGCTTGAAGAAGCTGTAAAAAAACCGCCAATTCGTCGAAAAAAAATTACATTTAAAGCGTTTCTTGATTTGTATTTAGAAAATAAAATTCGACGTTGCGAAGATTCCAAGATGAAATTAGTTCGTGCGATTAATTTGCATTTGTCGGATTTGTTTGAAAAAAATATTTTTGATATTTCAAATCAGGATATCCAAGATGTTATTGCTAAAATTTCAGGAAATGCAATTGCTGCGCGAATCCAAGAATTATTGCAAAGTGTTTTCAATTATGCGCTGGAAATGGGATATGTGAAAAATAATCCAACGGTTGGGATGAAAAAAATTCCACAAAATCGACGTGTGCGTCCGCTGAACGGGGCTGGTGTAAAAAGATTGATATCTGCAATAGGGACAGAGGAAAATATTCTTGTTCGTGCGGCATTTTATATGTTGGTTTATGGGTTTGCGCCACGATCCAAAATTTTTTCTATGGCGTGGGAAGATCTGGATTTTAATCATGATTTGTGGAACGGGAGACCTTTGTCTGATAGGGCTGCTGTGCTATTGCAGGATTTGCCCCAGGATGGACATTGGGTGTTTGCATCGCGTGGTGGTATGCATTTGATTGATCCGCGTACTGCCTGGAAACGTGTTGCAAATGCTGCTGGGATTCCAAATCTAACCATGGATGATGTTCATAAATTTATGATGCGTCAAGTCGTTTGGGCATCGGATAGGGAAGATTTAAGGGATAATTTAAACCGACTGTTGGATGATATTTTATCTGATGATTTATAGGATGTTTTGTTATCGTTTGTTATAATTTCTTGACACTTGTCTTAGAAAGTGATAGTTTATATGCAACGACGGTCATAGTATGGACCAAAAAATTTAACAAAAACAAAGGAAAGAAAATGACAACTTTTGAAAAAGTAAAAAAAATCGTAGCTGAAAAACTGGGTGTGCCAGAAGAAAAAGTTACAGAATCAGCAGCATTCGTTAACGACTTGGGTGCAGATAGCTTGGACGTTGTTGAATTCGTTATGGAAGTTGAAAAAGAATTTGATATCACAATTCCAGATGATGCAGCTGCAAAATTGGAAAAAGTTGGTGATGCAGTTAAATACATTGATGAACACAAGAAAAACTAAGTTTTGTGTTTTTTCTGAATGTTGCACCGATAGTTGTTGCTATCGGTGCTTTTTTTGCTGTATTTTTGTTCCTGAAATGTTATCATGG